>URBB01000009.1 GCA_900545835.1 uncultured Collinsella sp.
TGACGCGCCCCCGCAGTGCCCGCTTCCCCCAAGGACAATTATCAGTGCAGGTAGAAAGCTTGCCGATTTTCGAAAAAGTCGGCTATGGTCGACCCCTGTGGCCTAAACGTAGTAGATGGGCCCTTTCTGTGGTGCGGCACCAAGCCGGTCATTTTGGGATGGGACTATTTTGACTACTCATTGGCTGCTCTGGCAATCGGGCTGCAAAAGTAGTCAAAAAAGCTCCGTCCCAAATTAGCTACCTTGCTCTGGCGGGCGGGAGCAGGTAAGATATACCGAGCGCCTAGCGCGTTCGATGGGTTCGGATGACGACATGTTCCGAATCTGGTCAGGTCCGGAAGGAAGCAGCCATAAGGAGCCTCTGTCGGGCATCCGAATCCATCGAGCGCACGGGCGCTTTTTGGTGCCGCGACATGGCCCGGCCGGCGGCGAGGTATTTGGTGTCTCGCTGGTCCTCGGCTTCGCCTGCGGGATCGCTCGACTACCAAACACCTCGCCGCCGGCCGGGCCCCGTCGTCCAAAAATCACCCGTAAAGGCGCGTTTATCTAATTTAAATCTATCCCTTGCGGAATGCGGCTTGCTGGTGTTGTCTGGGCATTGATGGCTGCGTGGTTCAAGAGACGGCGGCATTACCATTTTTTTTCAAGTAAAGAGGTCCGTTTCCCTGGGTTGGGGAAACGGACCTCTTTTTGTCTCTTGGCTTGTGGATTGGCGAAGACAATAACCGCTGGCAGCTATTTTGAGTTCCTGATGCGGCGTGTGGCTGTGGCGGTTATTCCGAGGCCTGCGGCGGCGATTGCTGCGAGTGCGATTGCGCTCGGCGCTGTGTCGCCCGTGTTCGCGAGCTTGCCGGCGGTCGTATTTGCTTGCTTGCCGCTGCTCGAGTTCGCCTGCTTGGTGGAGCTTGGCGGGGTATTTTTGCCGGTCGCGGACGAGCCGGTGGGCTGTGCCGTTTCGGCCGGCTGCGCTGGGCTGGAGGGTTTTGTCGTCTCGGCGGGTCTCGTTATCTCGGGCGAGGTGGCCTTGTCTGCCGCGGCCTTAGCCTCTTCGTATGCCTTGCAGGCGTCGTCATAGGCCGCTTGCGCCTTTTCCAAATCGCCGAGGAGCGCATCTCGCTTGGCTATGTCCTCATCGATGTGGGCTTTAGCTTCCTGCGCCTCACTTTCGGAATCCTGAACCTGTCTTTCCTGGCTTTCGAGCCGGCGTCGGTAGGAGTGAAGATCATCTTCACAAGATTTCTCTCGCCTTTCTGCCGACATGATCTCACGTCGCAACTGCTTAATATGCTCTTTAGTAGCTGTGCTGGGCTCCTCGTCGCCGAGTGCTTCAAGTGCCTTATCTAATTCTGCCTGAAGGCCGCTTGTCCGGCTGTGGGCCTCATCGTATTTGGCTTGGGCTGCATCGACGTTCGCTTGCATGGCGGGAAGGCGTTCCCTCCGTTTGGCGGCTTCCGCCGCCACCATGTCGTAGATCTCTTGAAAAGCGGCAATGTCATCATCGATTGCCGCAAGTTTCTCGGGACTTGCGGCGTCTTTCGCGGCCTCGAGGTTTTTGAGCGCTTCCTGCATGGCTGCATACGCTTTTTCTTTTGCGGCGGCCGCATCTTCCGCCTGCAAGGCAACTGCACCGGTGGGGGAACTGGTTTCTGCCGCGATCGCCGTTGCGGGGGCGATTCCCGCGACAAGTGCCGCGGAAAGGGCGATGCCCACAGTTGCTCGTCTTGCTCTTCTTGCGAGAATGTCGTTCATCTCGGCACCTCATTTCAAGGGTCGGCGACTAACTTGGTAGCACTAATGTAAATATACCATGCTAGTTGACCCGACACTGGCTGGGTGTGCGCGTATACCCCTCTGAAAACTGAATCCCGTTAGAAATGACGAGTTGTTTACGCTTCTTTTGGGGTGGCGGTACTATCATGGTTCGAATTGAATGTGGATGATGATAGGGAGCGCCTATACATGATTGAGCTGCTCAGGCGTTTTGGTGGTAAGTTTCGCCGGTATATGGTGATTGGCCCTGCGTGTAAGCTGATCGAAGTGATCTTTGACCTGCTGACGCCGCTGGTGATTGCCCAGATGATCGATAAGGGTATTGGCGCACACGATGTCAACGCCGTCGTCCACTACGGTATGCTGCTTGGCGCCATGGCTGTGATCGGCATCTCGTTTACGCTCGTCTGCCAAAAGATGGCGGCGCTCACCTCGCAGGGCATGGGTACTGACATTCGCGGCGCACTCTACCAGCACATCAACAAGCTGAGCTATGCTGAACTCGATCGCTTTGGCACGCCGTCGCTCATCACGCGCATTACCAACGACGTCAACCAGGTGCAGCTCGCCGTGGCGCTGGGCGTGCGCATGCTCATCCGCTGGCCTTTCCTGGCGGTGGGCTCCATGGTCGCGGCCCTTGCCATCGACCTTAAGCTCGGCATGATCTTCTTGATTTGCACGCCCGCCATCGGCCTGGTGTTTTGGTTTGTTATGGCGCGCTGCATCCCGTACTACAAGCAGCTGCAGGCAAAGCTCGACCGCATCGCGCTTATTTGTCGCGAGGGACTTTCGGGCGCCCGCGTGGTCCGGGCGTTTGTGCGCGAGGGTCACGAGCGTGAGCGTTTTGCCCAGGCGGCCGATGACCAGGCGCGTGTCGCAATCGCGGTGGGCAAGCTCTCGTCGATTCTCAACCCCGTCACGTTTTTGGTGATGAACCTGGGCGTGTGCGCCATCCTGTGGGTGGGCGGCATCCAGGTCAACGTGGGCGAGCTCACGCAGGGCCAGGTCATGGCGTTTGTGAACTACATGACGCAGACCCTGACCTCCATCGTGTACGTCGCCAACCTGGTCGTGGTCTTTACCAAGGCGAGCGCCAGTGCGTCACGTATCAACGAGGTGCTCAATTGCGTGCCGAGCATCACCGACGAGGGCAACCAGCCGGTCGCGCTGCCCAAGCCGGGCAATGTCGCTCCCGTTCCTGCGCTGAGCTTGAGCCATGCGAGCTTCTCCTTTGGCGCGGGCGCCGCCAACGCCGTCAATGACGTGACCCTGGAGCTGCCGGTGGGCAAAACCCTCGGCATTATCGGCGGCACGGGCAGCGGTAAGTCGACGCTCGTCTCGCTCATCCCGCGCCTATACGACGCAGGCGTCGGCAGCGTGAGCGTAATGGGTGCCGACGTGCGCGCCTGGCCGCTCGATCAGCTGCGCCATGTGGTCGCGACCGTTCCGCAACGCGCGTCGCTCGTGAGCGGTACGATCCGCAGCAACCTAACCTGGCGCGACGAGTCGGCAACCGATGAGGAACTGTGGGCGGCGCTCGATATAGCGCAGGCCAGCGAGTTCGTGCGCAACAAGCCGCAGGGGCTCGACGCCCCGGTCGAGGCGGGCGGCAAGAACTTCAGCGGTGGTCAGCGCCAGCGCCTGACCATCGCGCGTGCCTTGGTGGGTTCGCCGCAGATTCTGATCATGGACGATTCCGCCTCGGCGCTCGACTTTAAGACCGACGCGGCGCTTCGCCACGCCATCCGCGAGCGCAGCGTGCGCGGCGCCGCCGAGGGCGGGTTGCCGCTGACGACCGTCATCGTGAGCCAGCGCGTCTCGACCGTTCGCGATGCCGACATGATCTGCGTGCTCGACCACGGCTCGGTCGCGGGCCTGGGTACGCACGACGAGCTGTACGCAAGCTGCCAACTCTATCGCGAGATTTGCCAGTCGCAGCTTCGCCGCGAGGAGCTCGAGGGCCAGCAGGGGAGTGCGGCGCCCGCGCCCGTCCCAAGTCCCGCGTTCGCCCCGGCTGTCCCGGCATCCACTTGCGCAAAGGAGGTCTGCTAAATGAATCCGTATACTTCTTCCGGTTCGGTCGCCACGATGACGGCCAACGTGTCCGGCAACGATAACCTCAACGACTTGGGTGACGGCCCGCGTCAGCCCGGCGACCCCGAGCGCTACCCCGTGGGCGCGGTAACTCGCCGCCTGCTGGGCTACGTCCGTCCGCATCGCATTTCATTTACGGCATCGTTTGTGAGCGCCGCCATCTCGGTGATCCTGCAACTCTATACGCCCATCCTCATCGGCGAAGGCATCGACCTCATCGTTGCCGCCGGGCAGGTGGACTTCGATGCGCTGCTGCCGCTCGTTACCAAGCTCGCGATTGTCGTGGTGGGCGCGGCGGCCTTCCAGTGGCTGCAGGGCTACTGCGTCAACCGTCTGTCCTACGAGACGGTGCGCGACATGCGCGTGGAGGCGAGCGACAAGCTCAGCCGCATGCCGCTCAGCTTTATCGACGGCCATGCCCACGGTGACCTCATGAGCCGCGTGGTCAATGACGTCGATCAGGTGGGTGACGGCCTGCTGCAGGGCTTTACGCAACTCTTTACCGGCGTCATCACCATCGTGGGCACGCTCGCGTTTATGCTCTCCATCAACCTGGCCATGACGCTCGTGGTGGTGCTCGTCACGCCGCTTTCCATCTTTGCGGCCGGTGCCATCGCCAAGCTTTCCAATAAGAGCTTCACTGCTCAACAGCGCATCCAGGGCCAGCTCGGCGGTCATATCGAGGAATACGTGGGCGAGCAGAAGCTCGTGGACGCGTTTGCCTATGGTCCCAACGCCCAGCAGCGCTTCGATGCTCTCAACGCTGAGCTCTACACGGCAGGTGAGCGCGCGCAGTTTATGGGTTCGCTTTCTAACCCCGGTACGCGCTTCATCAATAACATCATCTACGCCGTGGTCGCCGTGATTGGCTGCGCGGGCGTGATCACGGGCGTACCTGCGGCGCTCACGGTGGGCGGCGTGCAAATCTTTCTGTCCTATGCTAACCAGTACACCAAGCCATTCAACGAGGTCACCAACGTCATTACGCAAATCCAGACGGCGTATGCCTCGGCGCGCCGCATGTTCGCGTTGCTCGATGCCCGCGAGCAGGAGCCCGACGCTGTGGATGCCATTGAGCTCGCCGCCCCGAAGGGCGAGGTTTCGTTTGAGCATGTGGACTTTAGCTATGTGCCCGACCGCAAGCTGCTGCAGGATATCTGCATCGAGGCCAAGCCCGGCATGCGTTTTGCCCTGGTCGGCCCCACGGGCTGCGGAAAGACAACGCTCATCAATTTGCTGCTGCGGTTTTACGATATCGATGCCGGACGCATCATGGTCGATGGCCGGTCTTCGCGTGACTACACGCGCGCAAGCCTGCGCCGCGCCTTTGGCATGGTGCTGCAGGACACCTGGCTGTTCGAGGGCACGGTGGCGGACAACATTGCTTACGGTTGCCCGGGAGCCACGCGCGAGCAGGTTATCGAAGCTGCCAAGCGTGCTCATGCGCATAAGTTTATCGTGCAGCTGCCAGGCGGCTACGATACGGTGATCGGCGAGGACGGCGGCACGTTTAGCCAGGGTCAAAAACAGCTGCTGTGCATCGCGCGCGTCATGCTCACCGATCCGGCGATTCTGCTGCTGGACGAGGCGACCTCGAGCATCGATACCCGCACCGAGCTGCAGGTGCAGGCGGCGTTCGACGAGCTTATGGCCGGCCGCACAAGCTTTGTGGTGGCGCACCGCCTGTCGACGATCCGCAACGCCGACTGCATTCTGGTGATGCGCGACGGCCAGATTATCGAGCGTGGCACGCACGATGAACTGCTCGCGGCAGGCGGCTTTTACGCCGAGCTCTACCGCAGCCAATTCGCCCAGTAAACACGGTCATGGGACAAATTAATCAGAAGTGTTTGTCCCAAGATTATGCATTCTATCTGCGGCGTGGTGACGATTGACGAAATAATGTGGTGACGATTGATCTCGATTGGGGGCGCTGGGAAACTTAACTGTTTCAAAGCGTATACCTTTTGAGACGTCGGGGCCTTGAATATGAACAATAAGATGCGTATCAGTTCTCGATTTGTCGCGAATCTCCGCGAAAGCTTGCGAACCATCGCGAAATCCTGTGGCCCATTCGCGATGGTTCGATGATGGGACCGGCTATACCGGTTTTTCGATATGGCTATGGCAGTTTTTATATATCGAGTGAGCACGAAGAGCCAGAAACTCGACTCGCGGAGGGGGCGGCGGCAACCCGCTGGTGAAGGGAGTTAAGTTGGCGGGTTCGATCTCCCGGTTCTAAAAATACTCAGTATACTGAGTGATTTTACTCAGTATACTGAGTATTTAAGAAACAAGGAGGTAGATTGACATGTTTGAGCGCCATCAAGTTGCCGTGATAGCCCAGAGGATGCGGGAAACGAATAATCCGTTGATGCAATTTATAATCGGGCCCCGCCAAACGGGAAAGTCGACCATGTTCGTGCAGGCGTTGCACCATGCAGACATGCCCTGTCACGTGGCCAATGCGGACGATGTTGTGAATCCCGATGCCAGCTGGCTGCAAATCGAGTGGCAACAGGCAAGAAACCTCACGTCTGGAGGTAAGGTCCCGGCCGTTTTCGTTGTTGATGAGATTCAAAAGGTGCAGAGTTGGTCCACGGTCGTCAAGGGATTGTACGACCGGGATCGCCGGGAGGGGACGCCGCTCAAGGTCATTTTGACCGGATCGTCGTCGCTGCTGCTGCATAAGGGCTTGGAAGAATCCCTTATGGGCCGTTACGAGCTCATTCGGTCGCCGCATTGGTCCTATCGCGAGTGCAGCGAGGCCTTTGGCTTTTCTTTTGAAGACTATCTCTATCACGGTGGATATCCGGGTGCGGCGCCGCTGGTTTCCGATGACGCCCGTTGGCGAAACTATATCCGAGATGCGATCGTCGAGCCGGCGATCTCGCGCGATGTTCTCTCGTTGGAGAATATCCGCAAACCGGCGCTGATGCGCGCGCTCTTTTGGCTCGCGGCGAGCTATTCGGGGCAGGAGCTTTCGTATTCAAAAATGGTAGGCCAGCTGCAGGATGCCGGCAACACGGTCACGGTCGCCGGGTATTTGGACCTGCTGGGCAAGGCCGGTTTGGTTACGGCGATTCCCAAGTTCAGTGACAAGGAGCTCGCAAAGCGCCGAAGCACCCCGCGGCTCATGGTTTATGACACGGCGTTTATGACGGCGCTCGGCGATAAGGGCCGAGCAGAATGGCTGGAGGATTCGGCGCGGCGGGGTCATTTGGTGGAATCGGCAGTGGGTGCACGACTGCTTGCGCGCGCGCCGGAAGAGGGGTTTGAGGTCATGTGGTGGCGTGAGGGCGTCAAAGAGGTCGACTTTGTGCTGCGAAGGGATGATGCGCTGAGCGCCATCGAGGTCAAAAGCGGTGGAGAGTCCGGCCAGAGCGGCATGTCGACGCTCCTAAAAAAGTATCCGCGAGCCAAGCGGATCGTCGTGGGAGGGGCGGCGGCCGGGGCGTGCACCGTGGAGGATTTTCTGCTCGATAAGGTGACGCTGTTTAACTAGCCTGAGCAAATTGAGAAAATACTCAGTATAGTGAGTGAAATCACTCAGTGTACTGAGTATTTTGACTTGGGCGTTGGATGGGTGCTCGGCCGCCGCGTGCGATGGTGAAAACCGGGCCAGGCCTTACCAGCGGATATGCATGCAGGAGGGGCTTCCAATTTTCATGTCCCGCTCATATCGTCTGTCAGAAACCTGACGAATGACCTGTCCCCCTGTCATGCCCTTGTCACAAAATCTATTAACGGGACCGTCAAATTTCCTCATGCATTTTCTGACGGTACCGCGGTTCCCGCATGATTTTTGGCGCTTGCGCTTCAGGCGGCTTTATCCATTGATGTCAGCTGTGCCCTCAATCAGCAGAAGTTGGTTTACATCTGCGTCGTTAGTACTAAGATATTCATCTAATAAATTGCATTAGTGGCTTTAGTTTTTGGGGGAAACGAGGCAACGTGACTATGACGTGCTCTTTGGTGGTTAACAGCAAGAGCGGTAATACCAGGATGGTTTCGGGCGCGATCAAGCGCGCTCTGCAGGCTGCGGGCGTTGAGTTTGTCCACGCCGCGGCGTTGAGTGACGATGCGGACGCAGATCAGGTTGCGCGCGAGGCGCAGGGTGCCAGCGCAGCTGACACGGTGCTCGTCGGTTTTTGGTGCGACAAGGGCGCATGCACGCCTTCGGTCGCGGCGTTGCTCTCCGCTCTGCACGGCAAGCGCGTCTTCCTGTTTGGTACCTGCGGCTTTGGTGCCGACCAGAGCTATTACCAGCAGATTATTGACCGCGTGTCGTCCAATTTGGCCGATGACGCCGAGCTTGTGGGTTGGGCGATGTGCCAGGGCAAGATGGGCCCCGCGGTCAAGCAGCGCTACGAGGCCATGCTCGAGCAGGATCCCGACAACGCCCGCTTTAAGATGCTGCTCGATAACTGGGTCGCCGCAAAGGACCATCCCACCAAGGAGGATCTGGACAACATGACTGCAGCCGCCAAAAAGGCCGTGCTGGGGGAGTAGCTCCCATCGCTGACGGCGGTCGGTCCATCTTTCTAAATGTAACGTCCTCCCGGGCGTCGGGGCACGAAGTTCCCTGCTCTACAGTCCTGCGCAAGACGAAGGCCACATTAAGTGGCCTTCTTTGCGTGCGGAACTCGCGATGAACTTCGTGCCCCGCCGTCCGGGAGGACGCCTCTTTATTGATGGGAGGCCTGATAGGTCGATGGTTCCGTGCCCGGATGCGTCCAAAGTGGGACGGGCTTTCCGGATGGGCAGGCTTTCGGAAAATGCATCCCGGAATTTGCGCTCAAAGTGGGATGCGGTTTCCGGTTGAGGGTCTAAGGGGAAAGTGCGTCCCAGAATCGACGCTTGAAATGGGATGCAGTTTCCCGATGAGGCACTCGACGGAAAATACATCCCAGAAATGGCCTTTGAGCTGGGATAAGATTTCCGCGGCATCTCGGATTCTCAAAAATGAGACACGCCGTTGGCGAAAATGAGACACGTGATATCGGGCATCGGACGTATCATTTGTAAAAATGAGTCCACTCCACTCGAATAAAGCGAGGTCCCTCATGTACGTTCCACGCCCCCGTATCCGTAGGCTGTCGAAAATCCCGCTTGTTGGGACGGCGGCGCTTGCTGCGTTGATCGCCACGAGCGTCGCCTGCTTCACGGCCACGCCCCAGGTTGCCCAGGCGGCAGACGCGCCCGCAATCACCGATATGACCGAGCAGGATTATCAAGCCCTGGGTCTGGGCACGAGCGAGGACATTCCGGCCGATACCGTTGGCCCCTATTCCACTGATACCCCCACGACGTTTGCCACGCGCAGCGAGGTCTATATGGCAGCTAACGGTAGCCATGGCAATCGCTACACTCTGCGCGACAAGCTCGAGAACGTCGAGCGCGGTGACATTGGCGGCAGCAGCAAACTCACCGATGGCTATGGAAGTGTGTGGGGCGCCGCAAAGTTCTGGCAAAACGTCAACAACTTCGATACGAACAGCGATCTCTACAAGCATAGCGACTACGGTGGCGGCACCTGGTCGTACCTAAGCAACAATGAGTCCTCAACAGTACTCGCCAACGACAACAACGGTTTCTCGGGCATTCACGCCACGAGTGTTGAGTTCTGCAGCGACGCCAGCACGGGCAAAAAGAGCCGCGTTACCGAGCTCCGTGCCTACGGCGACAGTTCCACCACGACGATTGACGGCAAGTCATACGCCGGAAAGGTTGAGCTGGTCCTCTACTCGTTTAGCAACGGGCGTACGCGCACTCTCGACACACACCTGCCGGTGACGGTCAACACTAGTATGATGTACGAAGGCCGTTTTAAGTACCTGGATGTCGGTTACCTGCAAGAGCACGACGCCGTCTTTGATGTCGAGGCGGGCGATGTCGATGGCGACGGCGTCGACGAGCTTTTTGTCTACGCGGGCTGCTATGTCGACGAGAACGGCGTGCGCAAGGCTGTAGTCGACATGTATGACTTGGAGGGCGGCAACTGGAAGCAAAGCGTCGTCAAGATCGATGCCGGTAACGCCGCGGACTACACCACGCACAACAAGGGCGGGAACGACTCCTGGACGCAGCTTCAGTCAGCTCCTGTCGTTTCGCTAGCGGCCGGCGACCTCGATCGCGATTTTTGCGATGACCTCGCCATCGTGGTCTCGGCACCCTACGGCAAGAAGAATATTGATAAGTCGACGCATTGCGAGCTGTTTTCGTGGGATGCATCCAAGGGTGCGCTCGTCCATGTCGATGCTCTGGGCGACGCGGGCGCAATCTCCCTCTCCGCGAACGGCAAGACCATGGTCGCTGCGAATGCGACGTTCGGCACGTTTGCCGCCTACGATGAAGAAGGAAAGAAGACGGGTGAAACCGTCACGGGCCTTATTCTTGCGGGCTATGACTGGCAACGCAGCGCTTTTGATTACGGCGCTTCTGACGGCAGCAAGGGGCTGTACGGCGCGCTGTACCGCTACGCGTATTTTGACTCGGAGTCTGGCGAGTTCAAGCTTTCCGATTGCAAGGAATACAGAGACGGGCTCCTCGCCTCCTATGGGCTGATGCATGTGCCCAACAGCGCATGGAAGGATAGCGCTCAGGATAAGCGCTATCCGTGCACCTTGGCGCCTATTGCCCTTGCCACTGCCAACCTTGACGGCCTGTCCGAGCAGCTGGCGGTCGACGAGGTGCTCGTGGGCGGCGATGTGTTCCGCGACTTTGCCTGCAACACGGCACAGAGCGGGGCTCAGGGCTTGGGGTCCATGGTCGGAACCATGAGCATGAGCGGTCAGCAATACAACAGCAGCAACAAGCATGACCACAAGGGTATAGAGCAGGTGTGGATCAGCGACGTCAAGGCGGGCAGCGTCTCGGGTTCGGACCGCTATAACGAGAGCTTTATCGCCGTGGTGGGCAAGCACCGCGACGAGGACCTGCGCAAGAACGATGACTACTATTGAATGACCGCCTCGCATTTTTCGCTCGACGAGAACGGAAAGGTGCGCCGCGGCGAGGAGCAGGTGATTAGCGAGAGCAACCGTCGCGGCACTACCTACGGCACATTTATCTCGCTCGCGCTGCCCGATGTCGACAACGACAGCGTCAAGATCACGTACAAGGACCGCTACAAGGTCTATACCAACCCGCGCGTGCTTGCCGTGCTGCAGGATGCGCCCTATGTTGAGGATCTGGAGCAGGCATACGGCTATCTGGTGTTGGGCGGCACGTCATACGGAGAGGAAAAGGGCACGGGGACATCCCAGGGCTATACCATTGGCGCCGAGTTGGGCGTTGCCGTCGAGGTGCAGACCGGTCCGCCCCTGGTCGCGATGAATGCTTCAGTCGATTTTGCCGCCGAGGGATGCTATGACTACCGGAGCGAGCGCACGGTCAGCGCAAGCGTAAGCTATGAGTCGCATGCCGGCGAGGGTGACAAGGCCGTGCTCTACACGATTCCGATGGTCTATTACGAGTATGAGATCGAAAATGAGGAAACTGGTGGCAAGGGCGTGATGGCGGCGCCCGTGTCGCTCGGCGCGCAGACCTCGGTCGTTAATGTCGAGGCCTATGACCGCATTGCCAAACAGCACAATATGACGCCGCTCAGCTACTTTTTGACCAACCGGTCGGGAGAACCCGGAACCTATCAAACGACGCTCAACGGCGAGACTCCCGTTGGGGATTCCTTTGGCCTGGGCAAGCCTGGCGTAACGCGCGCCTATACGCACGATGGGTTTAACGGCGCCGCCGCGCAGTCGGGGGCGAGCATTGAGCAGACCATCGAAGTCGAGGAGGGCAAGGAGCAGGAGCTCGAGCTCGGCTTGACGCTGAACGGCAGCGTTGTCATGGGCGCGAAGCTCGCAAAGCACGAGTTGTTTGGCGGCCTGTGCTTTGGTGCCAACGCCGGCTTTACTACGGGTAACTCCTCGAGTGAATCGACCGAATACGGCGGCACCGTCGACAACCTGCCCGAGGCCGCGCAGGGCAAGTACGGTTTTGTGTGGCGTCTGGGCGTCAACGCGGTGGATGTCGACAAGTTCGAGGCAGACTCGGGCGACAAGCTCGGCACCAAGGACACCGACCAGTTCTGGATCGTGGGCTATGACGTTAAGGACGTCGAGATGCCCGACGCGCCGGCCGTGACGGGCTTTACGGCAAACGCCGTCGATTCGACCAGCGTTACGTTTAGCTGGGACGATGTACTCGCAAACAAGAGTGGCTTTAGCTACGGCGTGGGCATGCTGCAGAGCAATGCGGCGGATGCGGTCGTCAATAGCTGGAAGATTGCCGACAACACGCAGACCTCGCTCAAGTGGGATGGGCTGCAGCCCAATACGGAGTATCGATTCGCCATCGCCGCCGTTAAGAATGGATCCACGACCGAAACAGGTATTCGCTCGGCAATCATCACGGTCAAGACCATGCCCGATGGCATGACGATGACCGTGAGCGGACCTGCAGCGGATGCTGCGGAGGGGTCGGATCTTGGATACGACTCTTCGGTTGAGCGCACGGCGGGAAGCCACCTGACGCTCTCGGCGATTGGCTATGTGAAGCAACTCGGTGCCGACGATAGCGAAACAGGGCTGGCACCGACCTATATGTGGTACCGCAAGGGCCGCGGCGAGACAGAGTTTAAGCTCGTGGGTGCCGATGGCAACCTCGCGGCTGGAACGGCCTCAAAGCTCGAGATTGACCTGACCGCAGACGATGACGGTGCGCAGTATTACTGCCACGTGGGATACAACGACGTGGGCCTCGACACCGGCACGACGCTCGTGAATATCGAGGCCGAGGAGACGGCGCTCACAACGGTGAACGCCACCCCGATCCGCACGCGCCGCCTGTTCTCACAGGCAAGTGCGGGCGCCAAGAAGTTCCTGGACCATACGCTGGTAAACACCGCCGGCCCAACCGATTCCGAAGGCTCAAAGGACCCCGAGACTCCTGAGACCCCGACGAACCCGGACAAGCCCAAGTCCGACAACGGAGCTAAGACCGACACCAAGGTCAAGACTACGACCACAGCGAAGAACCTCGCAAACACCGGCGACCAAACATTCGCCCTAGTCGCCACCGCAGCAGCAGCGGGAGCAACGCTCGTAGTGATAGCCCTCATCATGCTGATCAAGCGCCGCAAGACCCACTAGTAGCCAGTCGAACATATCGACAACCCAAAAACCCGGGTAGCCAAAAACAGGCCACCCGGGTTTTCTGTTGAGTGGAGACTCCGCAAGCGGAAACTGCATCCCACAATTAGCGCCCGGAACGGGACACATTTTCCGTCAAGCCCTCATCCGGAAAATCCATCCCAGTTTGAGCGCCCAGACCGGGACGCACTTTCCCAATCGGGTCCCAAGCGGAAACTGCATCCCATTCCAGACAAGAATTCCGGGACACACTTTCCGCAAACAAAGAAGGCCACATAACGTGGCCTTCGTCTTGCGCAGGACTGTCCGAGCAGGGAACCTTATATGCCTCCGCCTGGACAGACGTTTCAGTTGTGGCTCAGCAGCTAGCAGCTACTTAATCTTGGTCGTACCCGGTGCCAGGTTGGGGTCGGTCTCGTTGGCCTCAGTCTGGAAGTGCTCGGTGTACACGTTCTTGCCGTCGCGGAACATCTCGTAGTACTGCATCTTGGCGTAATCCTCGCGCGCCTTGGTGGCGGCTGCGGCAGCGGCGTCGTCGCCGGTGACGTTGGAGGAGAGCGCCCAGCGCAGGCTGGCGTCCTCGTAGCCCACAGAGTTGATGGCGGGCAGCGACTCGCGCAGCGTCATGTGCGCTTTCTGGTAGTCGGTCAGCGGTGCGCCGATCAGCTGCATCAGCTGGGTGGACAGGTAGTTGGTGGACAGGTCGTCGACCTCGCTCGTCTGGTCGCAGCCGGCAACGTCGTAGTTAGCCCAGATGATGTAGTCGGTCTGCCACAGGCGTTCCTGGTGGGTGGCGTCGTCCTCGTCGGTAAACCACTTATCGTTGAACTTGGACGGGAAGAACGGCTGGTGATCGCCCCAGAACACCACGACCACCTTGCGGTCGAGCTTGCTCAGGGCGTTGAGGAAGTAGCGAAGCGCCTGGTCGGACTGCTCGATGCACGAGACATACTCGTCGACATCGGAGAGCGTGCCGTCCTCGACGGTCTTGGTGTCCAGGTCGGTCGTGTCGATATTCAAGTGCATCTGCTTGTCGACCGGCAGCAGGCCCGTATCGTAGCCCGAGTGGTTCTGCATGGTCACGTCGAAGATAAACTGCGGATCGGCGTTCTGGTCGAGCAGCTCAAGAATCTTGTCGTAGGTAGCCTGGTCGGTCACCATGCCGCGCAGGGTATCGGCGCCCTGGAAATCGTTGATGGACAGGAACTGGTCAAAGCCAAAGTCCTTGTAGACGTTCTCGCGGTTCCAGTTGGTGGCGTGGTTGGGGTGCATGGCCGTGGTGGAATATCCGAGCGACTTGAACTGCTCTGCCAGGTTCCCGGTCGTTTCCATGTTGTAGATGGTGTAGGGGTACACGCCCGAGCCCAGGTTGGCCATGGAGTTGCCGGTCATAAACTCAAACTCGGTATTGGCGGTGCCGCCGCCGTAGGCGCTCACGTAGAGCTTGCCGCGGCTGAGGCAGTTGGACAGGTTCTTAAAGTACTGCGGGCCTTCGTAGCCGGCGCGCATGTTCTGGTAGATCGAAAGATCCGAGAAGGTCTCGTTCATGATGGCGATGACCGTGGGCTTCTCGCTGTCGAACTGCTCCTTTGCGGCGGCGCGCTCGTCGCTCTCGGCCGCGTCGGACTTGTCGTAGGCCTTGGCGTACTTTTTGAGCGTGGCCTTGGCATCGTCGACGGAGTAGTCGGCGGGTTTGGGCGGCTTGATGGACTGCGCTGCGCTAATGAAAGCGGGCAGGTAGCCCTCGCGCCAGTAGCTCTCGAGCGGGCGCCAGGTGTAGACGGTGATGCCGAGGGTGTTGTAGTAGTCGATGAGGGTGACATGCGCGGTCACACCGCCCAGGCACAGCACGGCGACGAGCAGGTTGGTGAGCAGCATGCGCTTGGCGTTGGCGGCGCCCTTCTGACGGTGCGGTGCCACCAGGCCGGCGTACTCGCACAGCAGCATGGCGATGGCGGTAAAGCCCATGGACAGCACGCAGAACAGTGAGATCGAGAAGGTGTAGCCGGTGCCGGCGACCGCGGCGGCGGTGGAGATGGCCGAAAGGTCGCCCGGCTGGATGGGCATGGATTTAAACGTGATGACGAAGAACTCGGCAATGCCCAGGACAAAGAGGGCAAAGGCCAGGACCGCGGGAGCTGCGCCGTGGCGCTGGAACAGGAAGAACAGGCCGGTCATGAGCGTGGTGATGATGGCCCACTCGAGCAGGATGCACAGGGGGTAGACCCAGGTAAAGTCGTGGTTGGACGATACCTCCATGCCTAGCAGCGCAAAGACGCCGGCGAGCAGCAGGCACAGCACGGCGGCGACGAGCGGTTTGCCCACAAAGGCGCCGCGCAGGCGGGCGAGCTTGCCGGTGGGAGCGGGGGCGTCGGGCGCGGCGAACGCAAAAACGCGCGGGGCGATGCGGTCGCGTGCGATGCTGGCCCAAGCGCAGCCGGTGAGGATGGCGTTGGTCAGGATGAGCATCACAAAGGCGAGCGGCTCGTTTTGGGCGACGAGGCCAATGGCGCCCCAAATGGTCAAAAAGAGCTGGAACAGGCCGAAGGCGACGCTCCACCCAAGAGCGCTTTTGGCAACGGTGCCCGACTGAGCGCGAATGGCCTTGGCCTCGCGCAAGACAAGGTAGACGGTCGCCGCAAGACCGACGAGCGAGATGGCGGCAGCGAACATGCTGAGACTCCTCACAAACTAAAACGTACGAAAGCGGGGGTTTACCCGATTGTTACCAAGATATGCGCTGCAATTGGTGTCTGCGCACAACAACCAGCCATATTAACGCGCACGTGTGGCGGTGTGGCGCAATGTAGTGGCGACCTGCGCGATAATGGACGGGAATTACACGGAAACGTAAAAGCTTCTTAAAGAATTAGCGAGGATAGAGCTATGGGCGAGCAGGTTTGTATGACGGGTGCCGAGTACTGCGGCGGAGCTGCGGGCGTGGATGCGAACGGCTATCCGGTCGAGACGACGGGCAATGCGGTGCTGGACACGTTGGAGCACCGTTCCTCAACGCGTGCCTTCGCGCGTGATGACGACGGCCGTCCCGTAGCGGTGACCGACGAGCAGCGGGCGGCGATCTTGCATGCGGCGAGTCGCGCACCGTCGGCGGGCGCCATGATGATGTATTCCATCGTGAGCATCCGCGAGCAGGCTACGCTCGACCGCCTGGCCGACCTGTGCGACCACCAGCCCATGATCGCCAAGGCGCCCTGGGCACTCATATTTGTGGTCGATTATGCCAAGTGGATCGATCTGTTTGAGCACGTGGGCTGCTTTGAGCCCGAGTTTGTCGAGCGCACGGGCAAGGCGCCCCGCCGCGCGCCGGGTTTGGGCGACTTTGCCATCGCGGCTCAGGATGCCGTGATCGCCGCGCAAAACGCCGTGGTTGCCGCCGAGGCCCTGGGCCTGGGGAGCTGCTATATCGGTGATATCGTCGAGAATGCCGAGGAAGTTGCCGAGCTGCTCGATCTGCCGCCCTATACCATGCCGCTGTCGATGCTCATCATCGGCACGCCCCGTAAGGAGCGCCCGGCAATCGCACACCCCGTGGTGAACCTGGTGCACGAGGAGCGCTACTGCCGCGCCGATGCTGCGACCATGGACGCGCAGGTGGCCGAGATGGACGCGATGTTCCGTCCGCATGCCCGCGAGGTGGGGGAGCGCGTCGTGGACATCTATACCCGCAAGCACACGAGTCCCTTTATGGCCGAGATGAGCCGTTCCATGGAGTGGTGGTTCAAAAACTGGCTCGGCAAGTAACGAATGCGGCGATGTGACAAAGGGACAGTCCCTTTGTCACATTCCATATCGCCGCGGTAGCCTAAAGGCCGTATAAATGTTTATTTAGCTGGGAAAACAGTGCCATTCAAACATGGGCCGATTACCTATAATTCCTTCGAACATTAAAGTTGGGAGGAAACCGGCTTATGGAACAAAAGGCCAAGGAGGCAGCCTCGCACGCTGCGATTCCTGTGAGCATCTCGGCGATGCTCGTCACGCTGGGCGTGGTGTACGGCGATATCGGCACCAGCCCTATGTATGTAACCAAGGCGCTCGTTGCCGGCAACGGCGGCATCGGAAGCGTCACGGAGGAGTTCGTGCTTGGCGCGCTCTCCCTTGTCGTGTGGACGGTCACGTTGCTGACCACTATCAAGTATGTGCTCATCTCGCTGCGCGCCGATAACCATGGTGAGGGCGGCATCTTTGCCCTGTACAGCTTGGTTAAGCGCTGCGGTAAATGGCTCATCATCCCCGCCATGCTGGGTGGCGCCGCACTGCTCGCCGACGGCATCCTGACGCCGGCCGTTACCGTTACCACGGCCATCGAGGGCCTGCGCACCATCCCGGCGGTCCATGCCGTGCTGGGCGATGATCAGGGCCGCGTCGTCGCCATTACGCTTGCCATCATCATCGCGCTCTTCTTGGTACAGCGCATCGGTACGGCCAAGATCGGTCACGCCTTTGGCCCCATCATGACGCTGTGGTTCCTGTTCCTGGGCGGCACGGGTCTGTTCTTTGTCTTCCAGCACCCCGCCGTGCTGCTGTGCCTCAACCCGCTGCGCGGCATCGCCTTTTTGCTGAGCCCCAACAACCACGCGGGCATCATGATTCTGGGCAGCTGCTTCCTCGCCACCACCGGTGCCGAGGCGCTCTACTCCGACATGGGCCACGTCGGCCGCGGCAACATCTACGCTACCTGGCCGTTCGTTAAGTGCTGCCTGCTGCTTTCCTATATGGGCCAGGGCGCTTGGCTTATGAACAACGCTGCCAACCCCGAGCTCATGGGCATTGCCGATCTCAACCCGTTCTACCAGATGCTCGCCCCGGGCCTGCGCCCGTTTGCCGTAGGCCTTTCCACCGTCGCGGCCATCATTGCCTCGCAGGCGCTCATCACCGGCGCATTCTCGCTGGTGTCCGAGGCCAGCCGCCTGGACCTCATGCCGCACATGCAGGTCTTCTACCCTGCCGAGACCAAGGGCCAGCTCTACATCCCCATGGTCAACAACGTCATGCTTGTCGGCTGCGTCATCGTGGTGCTGCTGTTCCAGAACTCGGCGCATATGGAAGCCGCCTACGGCCTTGCCATTACGCTGACTATGATGTGCACCACGCTGCTGCTCTTCTTCTACCTGCACGAGGAGCGCAAGCTCAAGGTTGCTCCGTGGATCTTCGCGGCCTTCTTCCTTTTGCTCGAAGGCTTCTTCTTCGTGAGCTCGCTCACCAAGTTCTTCCACGGCGGCTACTTCACCATCCTCATGGCTGCACTCATCATGGGCATTATGGTGTGCTGGTACAACGGCACGGCGGTCGAGCAGCGCCAGTTTACGCTGCTGCCGCTGCGCAGCTACCTGCCGCAGCTCAAGCGCCTGCGCGACGACGATCGCTATGAGCGCATGAGCGACAACATCGTGTACCTGACCAAGGACACCCATACCGATTACATCGACCGTGATATCGTCTACTCGATCTTGGACAAGCATCCCAAGCGCGCTCGCGCCTGGTGGTTCGTGAATGTCGAGACCATGGACGAGCCGCATACCTTTGCCTATTCGGTCGAGACGTTCGGCACCGACTACGTGTTCCGCGTGCATCTGTACCTGGGCTACAAGATCAACCAGCGCGTCAATGCCTACCTGCGTCAGGTCGTTCAGGACCTGGCTGCCACCGGCGAACTGCCTGCGCAGACGCATGACTACTCGGTCTACAAGGATCCGGGTAACATCGGTACGTTCAAGTTCGTCCTGATCCGTAAGCTTCTGGCGCCTGAAAGCGATGTGGAGCCCAGCGAGCGTACGGCCATCACGCTCAAGTACATCATCCGCCGCGCCGCCGGCACGCCTGCACGCTGGTACGGCCTGGAGAACTCCAACGTGAGCTTTGAGTACGTGCCGCTGTTCACCAAGTTCAAGGCCGTGAACAAGATGCAGCGCCTGGCCCCCAACGAGCGGCCGTAGTCGCCGACAGGCTGCATGGAGTTGGTTTTCGATGGACAAGATTGAGGCCGGGGAGGTAAACATGGATACAAAGGCGCTCGATGGCCGTGAGGCGCTTGCCGAAGTGGTGCGCGAGGCACGCGCCGATGCCGCCGAAGATCGGTTCTTTACGAATCGGGCCAACATGGATATGGCCGACCGCGTGATCTCGATTGTGGCACTGGTATTTGGGGCAGTGTGCGTGTGTGCCCTACTCGCGCACGTGCTGTTTGTCTAGCGACCGCCGGTTGCAAAGGCTATACACTTGGAACCACCACAAGGGAAACCACCACAAAGGTGCCTGTCCCTTTGTGGTGGTTTTTGTTTTTGAGAGAGGGGCGGGGCGCTGATGGACGTCCGTACGGACGGCGATATTGCCGATAGCTTTTGGTGGCGGCGCACAACGCTGACGCGCCGCACTCCTCTGTATGACGCCTGCGTATCGGTGGGGCTGCTGGTCGCGGCGACGATTGTGGGCGCGCTGCTCGACCATCCGGGTCTCGCGCCGAGCATCATGATCGTCTATGTGTTCGCCGTGCAGCTGTGCGCATTCTTTACCTGGAGTCGCCTGTATTGCTTGCTGAGCTCGGCTGCCGCCGTGGCGCTCTACAACTTCTTGTTTGTCGACCCGCGCTACTCGCTGTCGCTTATCGACCGCGGCTATCCCGGCATGTTCTTCATCATGTTTGTGGTCTCGCTTGTATCGAGCTCGATTGCGTTAGCCCTGCGCCGGGCCTTGGCGCAGGCTGCCGCCAGCGACCGTCGCACGCATATGGTGCTCGAGACCAACCGCATGCTCCAGCGCTGCGCCGACGAGCAGCAGATCGTTCACGCCATGGCCACGCAGCTGGCGCGTCTTTCGGGCTGTCCGGTCGTGTGGTACAGCGCCGACGTCGAGGGCGATGACCTGCTGCCGCGTGCGACGTACACGGCCGTGGGCGATGCCGTGCCGGTGCACGAGCTGGCGCCGCAGATGCCGCCGCGGCTTTCGGCGTCCGCCTATGTGGGAACGCCGCTCGACGCCACGTTTGGCGGCTCGGCGTTTTATGGCATCTACCTGACGGTTCGCACGGGCGACGGCTTCGTGCGCTCGGGCGACCCCGCCTCGGTGGTGGGCGTGCTGGCTATCGTTGCCGAGCCCGACGTGCTGACGCATGAGGAGCGGACGCTTGCCGATGCTATCGTGAGCGAAGGCGAGCTGGCACTTGATCGCGCCCGCGCCATGGAGGCCCGCGAGGAGGCGGCGGTGCTCGCCAAAAACGAACAGTTGCGCGCCAACCTGCTGCGCTCCATCTCGCACGATCTGCGCACGCCGCTTACCAGTATTTCGGGTAATGCCGACGTGCTGCTCGACCAGGGCTCGACCGGCACCGCGGTGCTCGATGCCCAGACGCGCCGCGGCCTGCTCCTTTCCATTCGCTCGGATGCGCAATGGCTCAACGCCACCGTCGAGAACCTGCTCGCCATCACCAAGCTCGAGGGCGGCGGCATGCGTCTGTCGACCACGCTCGAGCTCATGGACGATATCGTCGAGGAGGCGCTGCGCCACGTGAACCCTGCCGTGCGCGAGCACGACCTTAAGGTAGTGGCGTGCGATGAGCCGGCGCTCGTCAACGTCGATGCGCGCCTGATGGTGCAGCTGGTGGTCAATCTGGTGAACAACGCCATCACCTATACGCCCGCGGGCTCGCATATCATGATTTCGATTAGCGTCGACGATGGACGCGTGGCGTGCTCGGTGGCCGATGATGGTCCGGGCATCGCACCCGAGGATCGCGAGCGGATCTTCGAGTCGTTCTATACCGCCAACCACGGTCTGGCCGACAGCCACCGCAGCGTTGGCCTGGGTCTTTCGCTCTGCCGTTCCATTGCGTTGGCACATGGCGGTAGCATAGAGGTTGCCGCGGCGGACCCGCACGGTTCGGTCTTTACGATTGAACTTCCCGCCGCCGACGTTTCGTTTGATAAGGAGTAGCGCTGTGCCGAACTCTGCCGTAAAACCGCTCATCTTGGTCGTTGAGGACGACCCCGCCGTTCGCAATCTTATTGTTGCCGCGCTCGAGGCGCACGGCTTGCGCCATATGGCTGTGGAGACCGCCCATGCCGCCATCGCCGCCGCCTCGTCGCAGGCGCCGAGCATTGTGCTGCTCGATCTGGGCCTGCCCGATATGGACGGCGTCAAGGTGGTGGAGTCGGTGCGCGCATGGTCGGGCATGCCGATCATCGTGGTCTCGGCGCGCAGCGAGGATGCGGACAAAATCCGCGCGCTCGATGCCGGTGCCGACGACTATCTGACCAAGCCGTTTTCGGTCGAGGAACTGCTCGCGCGCATTCGCACGACGCTCAGGCGCCTTTCGTATGCGCAAACGGGCGGCGTTGTCTCCGAGGGCTCGTTCGATACCGGTGAGCTGCATATCGATTTTGATGCCGGCATTGCCACGATGGATGGCGAGGAGTTGCACCTGACGCCGATCGAGTACAAGCTCCTGTGCCTGCTGGCACACAACGCCGACAAGGTTCTGACGCACCAGTTTATCCTGCACGAGATTTGGGGCACGGCGACCAAGAGCGACCTGGCGAGCCTGCGTGTCTTTATGGGCACGCTGCGCAAGAAGATCGAGTCCGACCCCGCGCATCCGCGCTATATCCAGACGCACGTGGGTATCGGCTATCGCCTGGTCACCCAAGGGTAGGACGGCGTCCGCCATCCCACTATGAGTTGCGGTGAAATACGGTCTAAATTTGCCTCATTCCAGGCAAAACAGTCCGTATTCCACCGCAACTTTGTTATTTGCCTTTGGGCTTGCTGGCGTAGAACTTCTTCTTTTTGGACTTGCCGTTGCCGGCCTGCGCGTGCGTGGGTACTGCCGCGCGAGGCTTGCGGGCCTCGGGGTTGCGCAGCTCCTCGACACGCTCGGCAATCTCCTCGGCGCTAAAGCCGACCTCGGCCATGGCGTCCTCGATGGGCAGGCGGCGCACGATATAGCAATGGTGCACCTTCTGGTTGCGTGCGAAATCCTCGGGGATGGTTTGCGCCGTAATGTTCTCCAGCACGACGCCCGCGCGCGCGAGCTTGCGCGTCTCGGGGCGGAAGCCACGCAGGTTGCAGCTAAAGATGGCGTGGCCGCCCTGTGCGAGCAGGCGCGATACGCCGGCCAAAAGCTCAACATGGTCGCGCTGGACATCCCAGGTGCGGCGGCCCATCTTGGACGAGTTCGAGAACGTGGGCGGGTCGACAAAGATCAGGTCCCAGCGGTTGCGCGTCTGGCGCTGGTCACGAATCCAGGCGAGCACGTCGTCGCGCACAAAGTGATGCTGCGGCCCCACAAAGCCGTTCTGGCGCATGTTGCGCTCGGCCCAGTCCAAGTAGGTGTTGGAAAGGTCGACCGTCACGGTCTCCTCGACGCCGCCGTCGGCTGCGTAGCAGGTGGCGGTGCCGGTGTAGGCGAACAGGTTGAGGAAGCGGCGCGCCTGCTTGGCGTGCTCGCGCACCAGGTTGCGGGTGACGCGGTGGTCCAGGAAGATGCCCACATCCAGATAGTCGTCAAAGTTGACGGCAAAGGTGAGGCCGCCCTCTTCGATGAGCGGCAGACGACGGCGTGCGATATTGGCGCGCTCGCCCGACGCGCCCTTGCCGGCACCCTGCTTGCCGTACTGAGAGCCACCGCGCGAACGCATGCGGGCCTTGGCGTGCACGTGCTCGGCCGGAACATCAAGGATGCGCGGCGCGATGGCCAGAATGTCGAGCATACGGGCCTGGGCCAGTGCGGGGTCGATGGTCTTGGGCGCGGCGTATTCGGCGATGACGAGCCAGCGGCCCGGCGTCTGCGGGCAGCCTTCGTACAGGTCGATGGCGGCGGAGTAGTCGGGTAGGTCGGCATCGTAGACGCGGTAGCAGCTCACGCCCTCGCGCTTTGCCCACTTGCGACGCAGACGGGCATTCTTGCGCAGGCGGTTGGCGAACTGCTCCGACTCGGGGATGAGCACGGGCAGCGGCTTGCCGTCACCCAGGTCGAGCGTGGCGGTAGGTTCGGGCATGAGGGTGTCGGCGGCTTCGTCTTGGGCATCTGCGGTCTGCTCCTCGGCATCTGCGCTGGTCGCAGCTTCGAATGCCGCGGCGGCGTGGTCGAGCGAGGGCCAAACCTCAAGAGCCGCCTCCTCGTTGTTGGGCATGACGGCAATCGAGCGCTCGGGCTCGGCGTGGAGCGCGCGGGCCAGCAATCCGTCGCGGGTGAGCGCGGCGACCGGTGCCGCGGCAAGCTCGGGCGCGCGGCGCAGCTCACCGACCAGCGTCATGGCGTCGTGCATGAGCGAAAGCGGTGTCTCGGTCGTATCCGCGACCACGGCGGCACCGGCGACGGCGCCCGCGTGGTCCAGTACGGTGGCGGACTTGGCGGCGCAGAAATCGACAAAGCGCTTGTGGCCAGCGCTCTTGACCATGCGCTCGGCAGTCTTGCGGGCGGCGGGGTCGATGTCTGCGGCCACGATGCGCGCCTGGCGCTCGCGCGCTGCCGCCTCGCGCGAGCGCGCCTCGGCAAGCAGCTGCTCCCACAGGGCGGCGTCGTGCAGCTGCCAGCCCTCAAAGCCCCAGCGCTCGCGTGCGGCGCCCGGGGCGCGGTCAGTCAGGATATTCACGGCCTCCAGCAGCAGGCCGCCGCCGGCGCACGAGGCGTCGATCAGCGTGGGCAGAGCTTCGTTCTCGTAATCATCGGCCGTCAGCTCGCGCTCGCATAGCGCGGTCCAGCTGACTTGCGCCAGCACCAGGGCGGCGTAGTCGGGGCGCAGCACGTGCGCGCCCTCGCCGGCGCGGGCCGCTGCGGGCGGCAGGCGTTTGAACAGCGGGTCGCCCGAAAGGTCCAGGCTGATGCTCGCGCGGCGCTGACGCAGCGAAAGCAGCAGATGAACGTCGGGATCGGCGGCATCAACGTCGGCGCGACGGCCCGTGGTCTCGGCCAAGCGGTCGCACAGCGCGTCCTTGGCGCGCAGGGCCGAGAAGCGCGTGTTGCGCAGCTGCTCGGTCACGCCGCGGGCGGTTATGGCGATGGTGGCGCCGGGGCGGACGACGCTCTCCCAGGCAATGTCGTAAGCGCCGTCGTACAGCCCATCGGCATCCTGTGCCTCAAAGCGCCCGAGTACCACGAACACGCGACTCGCCAGGCGCGACCACAGACAGGCGCGGTAGCCTTCTTCGAGCTCGCCCTCAAATGTAGCGCGGCCCTTCAGCCGGCGAACATGCGAAAGCCCGAGGCGTTTAAGCTCATCGGCGAGTGCGGACTCAAAGCCCTCGGGGCAGCTTGCGTAAAATTCCATGGGTGACCTCTCTGGTTGCGTCGCTCCATTATATGATGGATACTTCGTTTACTCTCGCCCCCGAAAGGAACCCATATGATTGATGCGTGCCCCGATTCCGCCGTGCTCTTTTTTGACGTGGACGGCACGCTGACGTCGTTCGATCCCGACGATATGACCGATAAGGACTTTTCGGCGGTTCGTCCCTCGCAGACGGTGGTTGAGGCGTTCCGTGCACTGCGCGATGCAGGGCACAAGGCATTTATCTGCACGGGCCGCCCCCTGTGGCTTATCGCCGATAGCCTGCGCGCGCTGAACCCGGCGGGTGTCGTTGCCATGGCGGGAGCCACGCTCGAGGTCGAGGGACGCGTGGTACACGAGGACTGCTTTGGCGAGGACGTTATCGAGGAGCTTGCACGCCGTATGGCCGCGGCAGGGATTGAGGCCTTTTTCGAGACCAACGTGGCTACTTTTGCCCTGGAACCCGCGGGTGTTGAGCAGTCGTCTCTGATCGGCACTTCTGTGGCGCACAGCACCGAGGAGATGCGCGTCGACGGCAGACTGCGCGTGGGCAAGGTAGGCCTCACTGCGCCCAGTTTGGCTCGCGTAGCCAACGATGACGGCTTTATCGATTGCGAGTTTGAGCTGTGCAATACCGGTGGTCAGAATCGCGAGCTGAGCCCCAAGGGCATTGACAAGGGCGTGGGCGTGGCGCGAGCACTGGCGTATCTGGGCCGCGAAGGAAATGCGCGCACCTTTGGCTTTGGCGATTCGGGCAACGACCTGGGCATGCTCGCTGCCGTCGAGACAGCCGTGGCCATGGGCAACGCCATGCCCGAGGTCAAGGCGCTCGCCGACTACGTGACCGACGATGTCGCGCACGACGGCACTGTCACAGCGATGCAGCATTTCGGCCTCATCTAATGAATCCCGCGTTCTGACGTTTGCTCAAACTGTGACTCTTTGCTTTTGCATGCTCAATCGATTTATCAATCCAAACACTGAGGTGTTTATACCGTTCGCCGAGAAGATAAAAACCCGCAGCTCACGCCTTGATAAACATAGGTAAAGTGTTTAGCAGTTTATCGGCCGTGTGCAAACGAAAGGAATCAGGCAGATGGTAATCAAGGTGTTCGCTGACGGTGCAAACCTCGAGGGCATGCTCGACATGTACGAGAACGGCAACGTTCAGGGTTTCACGACCAACCCGTCCCTTATGAAGAAGGGCGGCGTGACGGACTACCGCGCGTTTGCCAAGGAGGTCCTGGCCCACATCACCGATGTGTCCGTCTCGTTTGAGGTCTTTGCCGACGACGTCGAGACCATGGAGGTCGAGGCCCGCGAGATCGCTACCTGGGCCGAGAACGTCTACGTCAAGATTCCGTGCGTGACTACCAAGGGCGAGTCCACCGCCGAGCTGGTCCGCAAGCTTTCCGCCGACGGCATCAAGGTCAACGTCACTACTATCTTTACGCCTACGCAGGTCGATGAGATGGTCGAGGCCGTTGACACCGAGACGCCGTCCATCATCTCGCTCTTTGCCGGCCGCATCGCCGACACCGGCGTCGATCCCATTCCGTTTATGACGGAGTCGGTCAAGAAGGCCGCCGCAAAGCCCAACTGCGAGGTCCTGTGGGCGTCCACGCGCGAGCTCATCAACATTTACCAGGCCGAGGCCTGCGGTTGCCAGATCATTACGGTGCCCAACAGCATCCTGGCCAAGCGCAAGAACATCGGCCGCGACCCGTACGAGGTCTCGCTCGACACCGTCCGCGGCTTTGCCAAGGATATCGCCTCGCTCGGCTTCCATATCCTGCCGTAACGCGAACACTGGCTGCGCCGAGGGTTGTTCGCCCCGGCCTTTCCTTTCCCTATCGCTCACGCGCTTCGCGAGGGTCGCGCTAGGCAAAGGAAAGGCCGGGGCTGCCGACACGAACTTGCCAGTAGGTTGGTAATCGGCTTTCATATCCTGCCGTGGACAAAGGTACCCCCGCCTGCGCCGTGCAAAACTGAGAGTATTCAGCAAGGTAAAGGTCTTTACCAGTTAACCGAAGCACGGAACAGCCCCCGTTTTGGCTCTGACGACGCTAAAACGGGGGCTGTTTTTTTGCTTTTTCGTCTCTGAGGGGCACCCGGAACGGTGGAATTTGCAGAATACTCGCGATTTTGCACATCGCTACAGGGGGTACCTTTGCTTTAGGTGGTTTACTTCCCCTGCACCATGGTGAGCGAGATCTTCTTGCGGTCGCGATCGACCTTTTCCACCCACACCTTTACCGTGTCGCCGACGCGTACCACGTCGCTCGGGTGCTTGACGAAGCGGTTGGCCAGCTTGGAGATGTGTACGAGGCCGTCCTGGTGCACGCCCACGTCGACGAAGGCGCCAAAGTCCACAACGTTGCGCACCGTGCCCTTGAGCTCCATGCCGGGCTCCAGGTCATCGATGGAAAGTGCCGAGCGGCTAAAGACCACCTCGGGCGCGTCGTCGCGCGGGTCGCGGCCGGGCTTCTTGAGCTCGTTGACGATGTCGATGAGCGTCAGGGTGCCGCAGTCCAGGTCGCTTGCCAGCGCCGAGATGCTGCCCAGACGGCGCTCAATGTCGGGCACGCCGCCACGGCTGAGCTCGCTGGCTTTAACGCCTGCGCGCTCCAGGACGGACGTGGCCACCTCGTAGCTTTCGGGGTGGACGCTCGTCGCGTCGAGCGGGTTCTTGCCACCGCTGATGCGCAGGAAGCCCGCGGCGTTGAGATATGCCTTGGGCCCCAGTTTGGGGACCTTCTTAAGCTGGCGGCGATCGGTAAAGGCACCGTTTTCCTCGCGGTAGGCCACGATGTTCTTGGCCACGCTCGGCGTAATGCCCGATACGTATCCCAGCAGGCTCGCGCTCGCGGTGTTCACGTCGACACCCACGCGGTTGACGACGTCCTCCACCACGTGGCCCAGGGTGCGCGAGAGCTCGGCCTGGTCAAGGTCGTGCTGGTACTGGCCCACGCCGATGGACTGGGGCGGAATCTTGACGAGCTCTGCCAGCGGGTCCTGCAGGCGGCGGCCCAGGCTCATGGCGCCGCGCACGGTGACGTCCAGGTCGGGATACTCCTGGCTCGCGAGCTCGGAGGCGGAGTACACCGACGCGCCGGCCTCGTTAACAATGGTGTATCGCAGCCCAGGCGCCTGCTCGGCAATGAACTCCGAGACGACTTCCTCGGTCTCGCGGCTGGCGGTGCCGTTGCCGATGACGATGGTGTTGACGCTGTCCTTCTTGACGAGGCGGGCGAGCTCGCGCTTGGTGCCGGCGACGTCGTGGCGCGGCTTGGTGGGGTAGACCACGCCGTGGTCGAGCAGCTTGCCGGTCTCGTCCATGACGGCGACCTTGCAGCCGGTGCGGTAGCCCGGATCGAGCGCGAGCACGCGGGCGCCACGGACGGGGCGTGCCGAGAGCAGGCCCTCGAGATTCTTGGCAAAGACGTTGATGGCCTCGGTCTGGGCGCGAACGGTGAGCTTGGCGCGGGCCTCGCGCTCCAGCGAGGGGGCCATGAGGCGCTTGTAACCGTCGGCGATGGCGGCGTCAAAGACGGGCGCGAAGACGCCCTGGCGGCGGGGCCAACGGCTGCTGAGGCGCGCTGTGGCGGCAGCGCCGTCGACGTTCACGCGCACGCGAAGCTTGCCCTCGCGCTCGCCGCGGTCGATAGCCAGCACGCGGTGGTTGGGTATTCGGCGCAGCGGCTCATCATAGTTGTAGTAGGGCTCGTAGGGAGTCTTTTCGGCGGGGTCGGTGGCCTCGACGACGATATCGGCGGTGTTTTGCGTAAAGGCGCGCAGGTCGGCGACGTTCTCGGGGTCTTCGGCCACCGTCTCGGCCACGATGTCCGCCGCGCCGGCGAGCGCCTTCTCGGGCGTGTCGAAGCCGGCTTCCTCGTTGACGTAGGCCGCGGCGGTGTCGAGCGCGCTGCCCTTGGCAGATGCCTGCATGATGATCATGTTGGCGAGCGGCTCCAGGCCTGCCTCGCGGGCCTTCTGCGCGCGGGTCATGCGCTTTTTGCGGTAGGGCTTGTAGAGGTCCTCGACACGCTGGAGCTGCGTGGCCTCGCGAATCTGCTGCTCGAGCTCGGGCGTGAGCTTGCCCTGGGCGTCGATGAGCAGAATGACGTCCTCTTTGCGCTGCTCAAGATTGCGCAGGTAGGACAGGCGCTCGTCGAGTGCGCGCAGGGCAACGTCGTCCATGCCGCCCGTTGCTTCCTTGCGGTAGCGCGAGATAAAGGGAATGGTGTTGCCCTCGTCGATGAGCTTGACGGCCGCCTCGACGTTGGCGGCCTTAAGGTTGAGCTCGCGCGCGAGCTGGGCGATAAGATCCATGAGACTCCTTGCGTTTGAGGTGCGTTTGCAGCACAGGGCTACCAAGGATACCACCCGTCCCAAAAGACTGTTTTGGGGCCGCGCCATGAAAACGGCCTATCTACTACGTCTAACCCGTATGGGTCGACCATCCCCCGGTTTTCCGAGAATACACAAGCCGTCTACCTGCACTGATAATTGTCCTTGGGGGAAGCGGGCACTGCGGGGGCGCGTCA
>URBB01000010.1 GCA_900545835.1 uncultured Collinsella sp.
CTCTCTCCGTCGTCGGCAGCGTCAGATGTGTATAAGAGACAGAATCACCATGGAGTGCGTGATGCGAAGGCGCGGCTTGAGCGTCTCGGGCTGCGTCTCGATCAGGCGCTCAAAGGTCTGCTTGTTCCAGGTGACAAAGCCCTCGGGGGCCTTCTTCTTTTTAATCTTGCGGAGCTTCTTGGGGTCGTCGCCCGCCTTGGCCATGAGTTTGGCGTTCTCGATCTCGTGCTCCGGGGCCTCGGCGATGACCATGCCCTCGGTATCGAAGCCCGAGCGGCCGGCGCGACCGGCAATCTGATGGAACTCGCGGGCGCGCAGGCGACGCATCTTGTAGCCGTCGAACTTGGTGAGCGCGGTGAGTACCACGGTGTGGATGGGTACGTTGATGCCGACGCCGAGCGTATCGGTGCCGCAGATGACGGGCAGCAGGCCCTGCTGCGCCAGGCGCTCCACCAGCAGGCGATAGCGCGGCAACATGCCGGCATGGTGCACGCCGACGCCGCATCCAAGCAGGCGTTTGAGAATCTTACCAAAGGCCGTGGAGAAGCTCGTCCCCTTTGCCGCTTCTTTGATGGCCTCGCGCTGCTCCTTGCTGGCGATGCCAAAATTGGCGAGCGACTGTGCCGTTGCAAGGGCGGCATCCTGGCTAAAGTGCACGATATAGAGCGGGGCCTCGCCGCGGCGCATGGCGAGCTCGACCGTGCCCTCGAGGGAGGTCGTCACGTAGTCGTAGCTCAGCGGCACGGGGCGCGGGGCATCGACGACCAAGTCGCAGGTAGCACCGGTGTGTTCCTCGAGTGAGACGGCGATGGCAGTGACATCGCCGAGCGTGGCGCTCATGAGCATGAATTGCGTGTGGGGCAGGGTGAGCAGCGGCACCTGCCAAGCCCAACCGCGGTCGGGGTCGGCAAAGTAGTGGAACTCGTCCATGGCCACGCAGCCCACGTCGGCATCTTCGCTCTCGCGCAGTGCGTCGTTGGCAAGGATCTCTGCCGTGCAGCAGATGACGGGCGCCTTGGTATTGATATGCGTATCGCCGGTGATCATGCCGACGTTATCGCGGCCGAGTACCTGCACCAGATCGAAGAACTTTTCGCTGACCAAGGCCTTGATAGGGGCCGTGTAATAGCAACGCTTGCCCTGTGCCATGCCCATAAAGAGCATGCCCAGCGCGACGAGCGATTTACCCGATCCGGTCGGTGTGCCTAAAATGATGTGATCGCCGGCAGCCAGGTCCATGAGGGCCTCTTCTTGGTGATCCCACAGCTCAATGCCGCGATCGCTTGTCCATTCAAAGAAGCGTTCGAAGGCCTGATCGGGCGTGAGCCATGGTTCGGGCTCGCTGCCGTCCTCGGGCTCCCACCAGGTGGGGGAGAGCGCGCCGAGCGAGCCAAACTCGGCTTCGGTTCCCGTGCCGCCCGAGAACGAGCTGGCGGCGCCGGCGCCAGAAACGGTGCTGGCGGAAGTATCTGTCGTGGTCTGTGCCATGTGGTTGCTTTCTCTCGCCGTTTGTCCGCCAACTATTATGGCGTAGCAGTGGCGCGGGGTGCCAGCGCGCGAGAAAATGCAGGAAATGGGCGTTCTGCCCAGCCGTTTGGTGCAGTTGCCAGCTAAGTGAGTAGACTTTTTGCAATATCGCGAGCACATGGCTTTTGCGCAAGAGCTCTACCTGCGGTTTTAGTTTTCGTTATGCGGGTTGTGCTTGGCTATTGCAAAAAAGTCTACTCACTTAGGTTTGAGGGTCGTTCGCTGACGCCTATTTTCACTTGTTTGCCGACGCCGCGACCATCAGAAGCCCCTAGGACTCCTGCGGCAGGCGCTTCTTGCCTTTGCGGGCGCGGTTTCTAAAGTTCTCGACGGCCTCTTCCATGCCCAGAGGTACATAGGTGAGCGCATCGAGGTTTTCGGGCAGGTAGCAGGCAAGGCTTTGCTCCTGCGCGCGGCCCGCCGCGAGCTGTTCATCGCTGGGCTGCGCTCCAGGTGTGGCGCGAATGCCATAGACGGCGGCACCCATCTCGCGCGTGCGGCGCTCGTACTCGGTCTCGGGATGCTCGGGATGGTCGCGGCGTACGTCGTCACTTACCCAAAGCGTGTCGTAGCCGGCCGCGGCAAACTGTCCCAGGGCGTAATCGCGCAATGGTTTGCTGTCGGTGCGCAGCGTGACGGTGGCGTTGGCTGCAAAGAGCGGGCGGTAGAGCATCAAATGGTCGACATGGACGAGTCGTTTTTTGGCGTACTTGGCCTTGGGCTGCGGCGTGGGAAAGTTGATGGTGATGGCATCGAGCTCGCCTGCGGCAAATAGCTGTGGCAGCGATGCGGCGCCTCGGGGCAGGACGAGTGCGTTGGATAGCTCCTGCTCGCAGATTTTCTGCGCGGCATAGGCAATGCAGATGGGCTCCTGGTCCATGCCGATAAAGAGGGTGTTTGGCTCGTGGCCCGCGCGCTCTACAAGGTACGTTCCCTTGCCACAGCCAAGATCCAGGTGAAGGTGCTCGAAGGGCTTGCTGCCTGTGGGCGCACAGGCCTTGCGCCAATCTCCGGCATAAGCCTCGGGGTTTGTCTCAATCGCATCGGCGTAGCGCTCCAGGCGCTCCTCGAGCACAAAGTTCTTAGGCGTGCGAACGTGGACGGCTCCCATGAGGCTCCTTGGTCATAAATATGGAACGCATAGCTGCGCGTTCCGTCAATGGGTTGAAAAGGGGTGGGCATTATTTGCCCGAAAGATGCGGTACGGCTCGACGGCGAGTCGTCGGTGCCTACAGGCGCTTGAGGATCACATAACGGTTGAGCTCGCCGCTGCGACCGTCGGCATGGAAGCGCTCAAGCTCGCGCACGGGGACCTCGCCGCTCTTGTAGAACGTACGGACGCCGCGCACCAGGTCGGTGATCTGCTGATCGTCAAAGTGATGGCAGTAGCGGTAGGCGTGGCGGTCGTTTTGCCAGCCAATGAGGTGGTCGCCGGCTTCAAACTGCGCGGAATCGTAACCCTCAAACGGCGGGGTGAGCTCGGCGCGGGCTTCGGCTCGAACGGCCTTGCGCGCCATGCGCTCGTCGTTCATAAACTCCCAAAAGCTGATGGCGATGATGCCGCCCGGGCGCGTTTGCCGCACCAGGGCGTCGAGCACGCGTACGCGGTACTCGCACGACGGCACGTGGTGCATAAAGCCAAAGCAGACCGAGATATCGGCGAGCGGGGCGTCGAAAAGCACGTCGGGCGTCTCGGCGGGGTTGAGCTTCATAAGGGCGTCAAGCACGTCGAGTTCCTGGAAGTGCAGGTTGGGAATGCGCAGGGCGTGACCGTGCGCATCGATAGCCAAATCCTGACACGAGTCAACACCATAGAACTCAAACGGGCAGCTGGCATCTGCCGAGGGGTTTGCGCCATCGACGCCCTTGGCGGCAAGTGCGCCGCCGGCGGCAAAGTTCTCGAATCGCATATTGCCGCAGGCAAGATCGAAGACGCGGACGGGATGCTCGATCGTGGCGACGTCGAGCTGTTCGAGCGCGATGTCCATGGTGCGCACCCAGCCGGGCCACGGGGCTTGGCGCGTATCGGAAAAGGAGGCGGAGTGCTCGCGATAGAACGTGTTATTGAGCTGGATGAGCGATGAGGCGAAATCGCGGTTCACGGCGCGGAACTCCCTCCGTTGGCGGTGCGGAATAAACAGTACGACCATACTACCGTTAACGCAGCAACGGGGACAACCAAGCTACGGGTCATTGCTTTGTTTGGACACATTTCCGCAGCTCATATGCACCCGCAACCGCCGGTTGTCAAAAATCTCACTAGAATAGGTGGCATGCTTTTAGCGGTGGCGGATAGATTTTTAACTGTGCAAGGCGCCTTAAGAACAAAAACGGTCCAGCGGCACGGCTGGCATCACATAGGAGGAACCATGAATGTAGAAACTGCGCAGCGGCTCGCCGACCTTCGCCGCAGCAAAGGCTTTAGCCAAGAAGGGCTGGCGCGAAAACTGGGGCTGTCGCGCCAGGCGGTCAGTAAATGGGAGCGTGCGGAGAGCTCGCCCGATACCGAGAACCTGATCTCGCTCGCCAAGCTCTATGGTGTGAGTCTGGACGAGCTGCTCAATCCGAGCGATGAGATTGAGGACGATATCGAGTTTGAGAACGAGGACCGCGCTCGTCAGCGCGAGGCCGAGGCGGCAGAGCGCGCCCGCACCCATGAGGCGGCGGCGCGCGCCACCGAGGCGGCAACGCAGGCAAGTGACGCGGCAGCCAAGGCGGCGCAGGCGGCAAGCTGGAGTGCGCAGGCTGCCAATGCGGCGACGGCTCAGGTGACGGGTACCGGTGCGGCTGGTCCGACTCCGGTGAAGGGTCCGTTCCAGTCATTCCCGTATTGGGCCGTGTGCTGGCTGCTGTTCTTTTTACTGATGTTCCTGTTTGGTGCCGGCCCCTTTGCTGCGCTGATCTTCTTCACGATTCCCATCTATCACTGGGTGGCGCGTGCACTCGATGGCGATTGGGCGCGCGGGGATATTCAGGTTGGTCCGGCACCGGTGGCGGTCAGGGCCCAGGGGAAGGATACTTCTGCGGAACCTGATGCTGACGTGGCTACCGCGGCCACCGCTGAGCCATGTGCCAAAGAAGGTGACGAATGATGAAGCTTTCGCATGAATCCAAGCTGCGCCTGGGCGTCGGCATCGGAGCGTTTGTACTGATTATCGGGCTTGTTTTTGGCGTTTCGCGGACTTTGATTCATTTTGATGGCCCGTGGGATCTCGACGATGTTATACCCGGCTTGTCCGGTATGGACGATGTGGTTGATGACGACGATTTTATGAACGATGGCGGTAACTATTCCGCTCGGCCTCAGCAGCTTTCGTGTACGACCTTTGATGCCGATGAGTTTCGCTACCTCGATTTCGATATCGATGCGGCTACGGTGGACGTCAAGGTTATTGATGGTAACAAGGCTCGCGTTATCGAGCGGGGACGCGTTGCCAATGGTATGGATGCCTCCAAGGCCGCGACGCAGAACATCGCATCCGTCGAGGACTCGACGCTCAAGGTTTCCCAGTTTGGAAGTGATGACGGTAAGGCAATCGATCGCTCAGTTACGGTCGAGCTGCCGCGCCGTGTTGCCGAACATCTGAAGGGAGTCAACGCGCACGTGGGCTCGGGTGATCTGCAGATTGCCGGTGTCACCTGTGATGGTTTCGACCTTTTCCTGGGTGCGGGAGATGTAGAGTTTGCGGGCAGCGTGACTGATGCGCTCAGTGCTGAGGTCGGTTCGGGCGATGTGACGTTCGAGCTCTACCAGGCCCCTGCGAAGTCGATGGACGTAAGCGTGGACTCGGGCGATGTGGAGATGACGGTTCCGAACTCGACGGGCTTTAAGGCGAGCCTCACCGTGGGCAGCGGTGACTTCGAGAGCGATTTCCTTCCGCTTGGCTACGATGGCGAGACCATATTGAATCTTGAATTCGACAACGGCGATAAGTCTGCTACGTATCGTTTCGAGGTCGGTTCGGGCGACATGTCGTTTGATCCGGAGTGACATGCGGTTTTCGGAGATCGGTACATATAGGCATGCTCTTTGATGAAGGCGCCGAAGCCGAGATCGGCTCCGGCGCCTTTGCCTTTACAATGGGGACATGGAACAGATTATCTTGAACATACTCGAGGCCCTGCGTCGCGGCGAGACCGTGGACGACAAAGCGCTCGTCAAACTGATACATGCCGAGGCGCGCCGTGAGGGTGCCGACAAACGCGATTTGGCCAAGCGCCGTCTGCTGCCGTTCTACCAGCGGGTTAAACGTGAGGAGCCGGTTCGGTGGGCTGCGTGGAATGTCGATTCCGATCTGGAGCGTCAACTGCTGCAGGTCCTGCGTATGAAGCCGCGCCGAACGGCCTCGGGCGTGGCGACCATTACCGTCATTACCAAGCCCTGGCCATGCTCGGGCGATTGCCTGTTTTGCCCCAACGATCTGCGCATGCCCAAGAGCTATCTGCACGCCGAGCCGGCATGCGCCCGTGCGGAGCAAAATTGCTTTGACCCGTATCTGCAGGTGAGCGCTCGCCTGACCGCGCTTTCGCAGATGGGGCATGCGACCGATAAGATCGAGCTCATTGTGCTTGGCGGTACCTGGAGCGACTATCCGGAAGGCTATCAGACATGGTTTATGTCGGAGCTTTTCCGTGCACTCAATGACGATGCCGTCGCCGGCGTGGCGGCCAACCCCATGTTGGCACGTCCGGGCATCAGCCGTGCCGAGGCGGGGCGTCTGCTCGATGACGCTCCCGCCGATGCCCTGCCGCCTGTGGTAGCAGAGCGCCGTGAGCGCTATCGGGCCGCCGGCATTGCGACAGACGAGGTCGAGCTTGCTGCCGGCGTTGCCGACGAGCAGGGGCGTGTGGATGCTGCCGTGGGCGGCTATAACCGTGCGGTGCGTCGTCTGTACGGTCCCGGTACGCCGTGGGGCGAGGTCACTGAGTGGCAGACGGCAACGATGGAGGAGCTTGAGCGTCAGCAGCGCATCAACGAGACGGCGAAGCATCGCGTGGTGGGGCTCGTTATCGAGACGCGCCCCGATGCCGTGACGCCCCAGGCGCTCACGCTTATCCGCCGCCTGGGTTGCACCAAGATTCAGATGGGCATCCAGAGCCTCAACCAGCACCTGCTCGATATCAACGAGCGTCGCATTTCGGTGGCTCAGATCGAGCGGGCGTTTTCGCTTGCGCGTCTGTTTGGCTTTAAGATCCACGCGCATTTTATGCTCAACTTGCTGGGCGCCACGCCCGAGGGGGACAAGCGCGACTACGAGCGCTTTATGACCGAGGGGGCCTTTATGCCCGACGAGGTCAAGGTCTACCCGTGCGCGCTCATCGAGGGCTCGCGTCTGGTGGGCCGCTATGAGCGCGGCGAGTGGCGCCCCTATACCGAGGAAGAACTGCTCGATGTGCTGGCCGACGACATCGTGGTGACGCCGGCGTTCTGCCGCATCAGCCGCATGATCCGCGACTTTAGCTCCGACGACATCATGGTGGGCAACAAGAAGCCCAACCTGCGTCAGCTCGTTGAGAACCGCCTGGCTGCTCGGGGTGACGGTGCGACGGTGCGCGAGATTCGCTATCGCGAGATCAGTACCGCGGGTGCCGACCTGGATGAACTGTCTCTTGATGAGGTCGCTTACGAGACGCCGGTGACGCGTGAACGCTTTTTGCAGTGGGTGACGCCCGAAGGCAAGATCGCCGGCTTTTTGCGTCTGTCGCTGCCCGTTCGCGCTTTTGTTGCCGCACATGCGGACGAGTTGCCGACGATGCCGGACGAGGCGATGATTCGCGAGGTACACGTGTATGGCATGGCGGCGCGCGTGGGGGATCAAGGCCAGGCAGCCCAGCACCATGGATTGGGACGGTCGCTGGTGGAGCGTGCGTGCCATATTGCTCGGGACGCGGGCTATGCGCGCATCAACGTGATCAGCGCGATTGGTACGCGCGAGTACTATCGCCATCTTGGATTTTATGACTATGGCCTTTATCTGCAAAAGGAGCTCTAGATGAACAAGCCGAGTGTTTCTGCCGGCGTCGTTGCCGGCGTTGCTCTGGGAGCCGCGGCGCTTGGTGCGGCCGCTGTCGCTGTTCGTGCTGCCTGTCTGCAGGTTGCGCGAACCCGCAATGGGTTGGCGCGTGTGAAGCGCGTGCACGACGAGGGCGGCGACGAAGTCCGCGTATTGGTACAAGGCGGCGTCTACCAAAGTGCAAGCTACGTTGGCGAGCGTTGGGCGGAGCCCGTCTTTACGTACTATCGTTCGTTTGACGACGTGTTTGAGGCCGAGGATGCGATGCGCGACGCTTACGGTCACGGTATCGACCGCATGCTTATGCTGGGCGGCGGCGGGTTTGCCTATCCCAAGTTCGCGCTGATGTCGCACGAGGACTTGTGCATGGACGTTATCGAGTATGACGGAGAGATTACGCGCCTAGCGCGCCGCTGGTTCTACCTGGACGAGCTGGAGCGTGCGGTGGGCGACCGCTTGCGGGTGATTACCGCTGAGGCTCGCTCGTATTTGGGTGTGACGAGCGTGGGCCATCGTCGCTACGACGTGGTCGTGAGCGATTGCTTTGGCGGTGTCGAGCCCGTACGCGAGCTGGCGACGGTTGAGGCGTTGCGTTTGGTGCGAGGCAGCCTGAACCCCGGGGGTATCTACGTTGCCAATATCGTGAGCGCAAACGAGGGGAGCGACGTAACGTTCCTGCGCGATTGCGCCGCCACGGCGCTCGAGGTGTTCGCCCACGCCTGGGTGGTCCCATGTGGCGATGCAGAGTTCGGCGGCGAGGAGAATTATCTGCTCATCGCCAGCGACGGCGACTACGCCTTTGCCGAAGCTGTGCCCTTCGACACCGACTTCCTCGGCACCGTCCTTCACGACAAGTAAGTCTCCCCGTCCCAAAAAGGACTGGTCTTAGGCGTGGTCGCGCCAGCTGAGGACGCGCTGCTTCATGCCCTCGATGTCGAGCACGCCTTCGGCGAAGCCTTTGCGCACGAGCTCTTCGGGAACAAACTCGTCGTAGCGGTCAAAATAAGGCACCTCGCCGGGATAGACGAGCTCGATGGGATCGAAGTCTTTCTCGGCCTCGGCGGCGAGCACCTCAAAGAACGTCTCCTCGTCGGCCTTCATTTTAAACTGCATAAAGTACGGGCGTGACGGGTCGAGTCCGCGAAGGCCCAGCTCCGCGGCACATTTAATCTTGAGCATGCGCTCGAGTGCCAAAAAGGCGTAGCTGCCCAACCAGGGGAAGAGCACCCAGGTGTCGCCGCCCAGGTTAATGAGTGGCTTGGTCCCCGCGCCCGAAATCTCGGCCGTATGGCGAGCCTGCGCCAAGCGGGCCCGTGCGTTACCCATGAGGTACGGATATGCTGCGTGCTCGTTGAGCGCTTGGCACATGCGTTCGAGTACGTGTGTATTGATGTCACCGGGGCAGTCGCCAAAGTATGCCGGCACACGACCTTTGACTTGCGTGGCAAAGACGGTGTGTCGCTTCCAGTCCACTTCCTCGACAATCCAGCAGTGTCCGGCGATGGCGATGCGCTCGCCGGGCGGTGGCGGATTGACGATCGTGCCCAACTCGGCCGACTCGCTGCGAACGGTGAACTCCTCGTTTTCCTGGAATACGGCGTAGAACTTAAAGTTGTTAATGATGCGCTCGCCCGCGAGACCCACGATGAGCCCGCCACCTTCGGCGACCTGGATATGGTCGATCTTAATGAGGTGGCGTAGCAGCACACGGTAATCGTCTGCCGAGACACGGTGGAAATAGCTGAGCGTGAGCACGCGCTGGGCAAGTTCGGCCGGCGTGAGCTCTCCGGTGCTGGCAAGCGTCGACATGGTCTGGTGATAGAGCAGACTGTAGGGGAGTCGATCGAGCTCAGGCGGCTCGACCCACTTTTCCTCGCGATAGAGTTGTACGAGCGCGATGCCTTGCAGGAGCTTCCACGGGATGGTCTCGGGCATCATCGTGCGCGGCTCGGGTTCCTCCTCGCGCATGACAAACCACATCTCGGGCGGAAGATCGCGGCGCCCCGTGCGGCCCATTCGCTGCAACAAAGAGCTGACGGTAAACGGCGCGTCGATCTGAAACGCACGCTCCAGACGGCCGATATCGATACCGAGCTCCAGCGTAGAGGTGGTGACGGTCGTTTGTGCCTGTTCCTCGTCGCGCATGAGCTCTTCTGCCGTCTCGCGCAGCGATGCCGAAAGATTGCCGTGGTGGATGAGAAAGCGGTCGGGCTCGTGCCGGCTCTCACAGTAGCAACGCAGCATGGAGCATACGGCCTCTGCCTCTTCGCGCGAGTTGGCAAAGACCAGGCACTTGCGGCCGCGGGTGTGTTCGAAGATATAGCCCATGCCGGGGTCGGCGTTGTCTGGTGCTGTGTCGGTGGGGCTGAGAAGCGCCTGCTCGGTCGCTCGCGGGATGTCGACTTCGCCCTCGGGGGCCGAGGAAGTTTGGCGGTCCTTGGGAGTGGCCTTGCCCCGTGTCCGCTCACGACGTTGACGGCGCTCCTCTTGTGTGAGCTGTCCGCTGTGACGCATGTCTTGGGCGCCGGCGGGCAGTGCCGCGGATGCCGCCGCCTCGATGCGCTCGCACGCAAGCACTTCGGCCTCTTGAGGACCTGTGCCCATGAATCCCCGTTGCTGTGCCTGGGGGCCCGAGTTGTAGAAGTGCTCCATGGAGATGCGCCACACGCGGCGCGGCTCTTCAAAGCGTGGGATAACGCAGTCGCGCCCCGTTCCCTGTGAGAGAAAGGCACCCGTGCGCTCGGGGTCGCCGATGGTGGCCGAAAGGCCAATGCGTCGAGGTTGCACGCCGGCCATGCGCGAGAGTCGCTCGATAAGGCAGAGCGTCTGCCCGCCACGGTCGCCGCGCATGAGCGAGTGGACCTCATCGATGACCACATAGCGCAGGTCGCAAAACATGCGCGGGATCGCCATGTGCTTATGGATTAAGAGCGCCTCGAGTGACTCGGGCGTAATCTGCAAGATGCCGTTCGGTTTTTTGATGAGCTTAGCCTTGTGCGACTGCGAGACATCGCCATGCCAGTGCCAGACAGGGATATCGGCCTCTTCGCACAGGTCATTGAGACGGACGAACTGATCATTGATGAGTGCCTTGAGGGGGCCAATGTAGAGGGCACCAACGCTTGCGGGCGGGTTCTCCCAAAACTCGGTCAGGATGGGAAAGAAGGCCGCTTCGGTTTTGCCGGAAGCTGTGGATGCCGTTAGGAGCACATTGTCTTGTGTGTTAAAGATGGCGTCTGCCGCCGCAACCTGGATAGAGCGCAGGCTCTCCCAATCGTGGGAGTAGATGAAGTCTTGGATAAACGAGGCGTAGCGGTCAAAGGCGTTCACGGGGCTTCCTCTCAAAAACGAATCTCTCAACGCGGCTGGCAACGGCTTGCTGCATTACAGTCTCAACGTTTGCCCAGATAAAACCTGCCAAAATAAACCTGTCCCTTTTTTGGCAGGTTAGATGGTGAATTCGGCGAAGTTACGGTCGCCGCCTGCGGTGCCGGTGTCGCCTGTTGCTGCTCCCGGCACCAGCGCGTCGCCGCCGACGCTTTGCAGCAGCTCGGCTACGTTGGCGTCGGGGTTCTGGCATAGGATGTCGAGCAGCTCGATAAAGTCGCGAATGACTTCACGCGGCGTCAGATGTGTGTCGGCTCCCACACGACCGAACTCGATCTTGAGGAAGTCCACCAAGTCGTTCTCGGTAAGCGTGGGCGTCCAGCCAAAGTAGCCGGCATGGATCTGCATGAGTTTTTCGATCAGCACCAGCAACTCCTCGTAGGTGAGTGGCTGCAGGCGGATGATGGGCGCGAGCATGTCCTTAAGATCCTCGCGTGCAAAGCGGCCTTGAGCGAGTCGGCTGCGCAGGGCCTCGTAGGAGAACACGCCGCGGCGGCGGTCTTCGATGGAGGTTGGCGTGCCGCCCATGATCATGCCCAGGTACTGCGCCTTGCCCTGGAGTGTGTCGTTGTACATGGTCAGGATCTTCTCGTAGTTGTACTGGCGCGTGATCGCGTTGGGAATCTTATACAGATTCACGAGCTCGTCGATGAGCACCAACATACCCTTGTAGCCGCTGCAGACCAAAAAACGCGCGATGAGCTTAACGTAGTCGTACCAGTCGTCATCGCTGATGATGGTCGAGGAGCCCAGCTCGGCGCGAGTCTCGCTCTTGGTACGGTATTCGCCGCGGATCCATTTGGTCACGCGGCTCATGGCTTCTTCGTCGCCCTCGGATACGGCCGTGCGATAGCGGCGGAGCATGCGGGTGAAGTCGAAGCCGTGGACCATTTCCTCGAGCGGGGCCAGTTGGGCATTGACGACCGACTCGTCGACGTCGGCGTACGAGGCGACCCAGCGATCAAGAATAAGGTTGAGCGCACCGCCCTCGGGGCGCGTTTTAGTCGATATGTTGCGGATGAGCTCACGGTAGGTGGCAAGGCCCTGTCCCTGGCCGCCCTGCAGGCGGCGCTCGGGGGATAGGTCGGCATCGGCCACGACGAATCCCTCGCCCATGGCGTGCGTGCGGATGGTCTGGAGCAAAAAGCTCTTGCCGGCTCCGTAGCGACCAACCAGAAAGCGGAAGCTCGCGCCGCCGTCGGCGATGAGACTCAGGTCGGTGAGCAGGGCGCGGATCTCGACCTCGCGCCCTACGGTGATGTAGGGAAGGCCGATGCGCGGGACCACGCCGCCCTTGAGCGAGTTGAGAATGACGGCGGCGACGCGCTTGGGCACGCGGGGTGCTGCGGATGCGGTATCACTCATAGTCTAGGTATCCTCTCACGTCTGCTTCGTAGTCCTCGATAATGTGCGGTCCTGCCGCGCCAAATTCAATTACGGTGTCACCCACCAGGTCAAAGAGCGCCTCATTGATGCTATCGACGAGCATGTCCTCGCTCTGGTCCGAGTGCGCCACTGCCGATGTCGCTTGCGCTGCGTTTTGCTCGAGCAGTGCGCGCAGATACGCGGTTGCGGCAGGCGCGAGTTCGGTTACGGTGCCAGCGGGTGCAGTCGATACGACCGCTGGCGTCGGTGCGAGGAGCGGTGCCACGACGCCAAACTGTTCGGTGGAAATGGTTGGCTCGTCGGCTTTGTTGCGCTCCGTAGGCGCCGCGATCGGCTCGGCCATCGCGTCGGTCGCAGGCTTGGCTTCCGGTTGCTCGGATTCCGCCGTATCGACCTCTGTGGGCACATCGTCCTCGCGCTCTTCGTCGATCAAAAGCGCTTCGCGCGTTTGCGCAGCGGCGCTCCGAATGTGCCCCAGCTGACTCAGATCGATATCGATCTTGACGGGCTGGTGTGCGGCGTCCCACGAAAGCCATGCCACAATCTCGTCATCGATAATTTTGGCCAGATATTTGGGGACCTTTTCTTCCTTAAGGGGATGGGCGGGGTCCAGCGCCAGGCGCAGGCGTTGGTCGCAGGCGCGCATCATTTCACCGAGCTTGCTGCTCTTTTGCCTACTACCATGGATACGCATACATTCCCAAAAGCCGTTTTGGCAACGGTAGATATGGATAGGATCCAGGCGATATTCGCAGTCCTCGTGGCGCTCGGGCGCAAAGAATACGGCCGAGGCAAACATGGTGTAGGGCATGGCCGTCTCCTCCCCAAACAAGCTCGCTACGATGCCGGTCTTTCGATGCGTGTCGTAGTAGCGCGCCATGCGGACATACGCGGCGCATGCCACGTGGCGCAGATCGCGGTGGTGGCTGCGGTCGAGCCGCGAGTTACTTAGGTTGTACGTGGAGAGGGCGTTGATGGCGGCCATGAGTCGCTCCTCGCGCACCTCATCGGGCGGAAGGGGGAGCGTGGGCTCGGAGGTTTTGCGACGTTTGGGGGTCTGGTCGGACGGTGCCGGTGCCGGTACAAGGTCTCGTGCCGCGCGCCGCAGCTCGATAAGGGCGTTATCGAACATGACGGTTTTAGAGTCACGAAGCAGCTTGGGGTCGAGCCCATGGAATACGGCGTAATCCTGCAACCACACGCGTGCAAACCGATCAATGCCGGGCTCGAAGGCGCGATAGACATCCCAAAAGGCCTTGATCTTGTTAAAACCGTCGAGCGGGTCATCTACGCCAATGCCGCAGATCAGCTCATAGAGATACAGAAAGGCAAAAGACGTAGACGTTTCCTCGACGGTTCCGCGACGCACTTGGGCACGCCAAGTAAAGTAGCCGCGCAGCTGTCGGTCGCTCATAGCGTTGTAGGTGGGAAAGTACGACTTAAAGGTGCCGTTGTAGGGACAGTCGTCCTCAAAGTCGGCCATCAGCAGGCCCTGGCGGTAAAAAAGCTCGGCTTCCGAAAGCCAGCGGCCCGCACCGCCCTTGGGGTCTTCTTGCCAACGCGATATCTCACGCATCTTGCGGTACTGGTCGGGGAGGAAATTTTGCATCTGTCGGCCGGTTTTGAGAATCGGCTCGTCTGCGTAGACTTCGTTTGAGAAGCGGGCGGACTGATGGGTCCGGGCCTCGGCCATAATGCGCTCGATGAGCATCTTGATGTCCTGGTCGGCCACCGCTCCTCCTCTCGAACGCAGCTACGGTGACCTCATATCATAGCACAGCATCAAACAGGTGTTCGAGATACCGCTGCGTTGATAGATTTAGAACAGGAGGGCGTAGATGACGGCGATGACGACGGAGGGGAGCATATTGGCCGTGCGGAAGGTCTGAGGACGGATGAGGTTGACGCCGACGCAGAAGATGAGCATGGAGCCTACGAGCGAAAGGCTGTCGAGGGCTGCCGCGGTCATGATGGGGGAGAGCGCGCCGGCAAACAACGTGATCGTCCCCTGGAACACGGCGACGGGCAGGGCGGAGAAAATGCAGCCGCGGCCAAGCGACGCCGTCATGGTGCAGACGATGATGCAGTCCAATGCGCCTTTCAGGGCAAGCGTTGACCAGTCACCGAGCAGACCGTCCTGGATCGATCCCACAATGGCCATGGCGCCGATACACACGGTGAGTGAAGTCGAGACAAAAGCGTTGGTGAACTCGTTATCGCCCTCGCTGCCGGTTTTGCGCTTGAGCCATTCGCCAAGGTTCTCGATGGCGGCTTCCAAGTTGACGGCCTCGCCGATGAGCGAACCGAGCGCAAATGAGACGATGAGCATGGTGGTACCGGTGGTCGCTAGCGCCTTTCCATCGATGATGAGCATCTTTTGCATGGTGCCGCCCAGGCCGATAAACAGGACGCACAGCCCCGATGCTTTCATGAGCGTGTCTTGGATACGCGGTGTAATGAAGCGGCCGCCCGCTAATCCTAAAAGACCGCCCGCAACTAAAAGCACAACGTTGATGATTGTTCCCAAGCCCGGCATGAGCCCTCCTGTATTGATGCCAACGTGGCAATCGTAGCAGAACGAAATGCGAGGTACATCGCGACTCATCTAATACGTTATATAAGGGGTATTAGGAATGATGCGCAGCATTTAAGCCTCAGGTGGTTGTCGGGACATAGGGATAGTATTCAAAGCGCAGTGTCATAAGCCGCTGCGGGGATTCAATAGCCGCGGCGATGATATTGGCATCGCGGGCACGATCAAACCCTTCGAGTTCGATCTGATACGAGACGTCTTGCATAATGTCCAGACGTCGCCAGGCTAGAAGTGTGTCGCCATCGAATTCCAGGGTCTTGCTTCCGTTTGCGGCAACGGCGTATAGACGCAGCTTGGCGGTGGTTGCAGGGTCGACAACCGTGACCTTTTTAATTTCGTTTCGAGTATTCTTGGCGCCCAACAAGGTGAGCAGTGTTGGGGCCACGACCTCGCCCGATGGCAAAAAGACGACTTCGATGGATTCGGGAAATGCGATGATGGCCGACTTGCGGACGGGTTGATTGGCGGCGGCAACTTCGATGTTCGCAGCGTCGATGACCTCCGTGTGGTCGAGCGCGGCAAGCACGCAGCAGTTACCTTCATCGATCTCTTGAGGATCAGCAAGCCCCAGACTGTCCGCGAGTTCGGAATCGTTTGGATCGGTAGCGGGTTCATTCGGTGCTTCGAGAGAAGCTGGGACGCTGTTTGTCGGCGACGGCGTGTCGCCCGCACCTGCTTCTTTGTCCGCGCTCTCTTCTTGTATGGTTGCGTTGATGGGTTCGTCGTTTGGGGGGAGCGTCTTGGCGTCAAACGCGGAGGGGAGAATTCCGATGGCTCCGGATCCGTTCCACTCCATTTCGAGAAGCGCCGGGTCGGCAAGAATGCGCTGCCTGCTTTGCGCGCGGGCATCGATTTCAATAGGGCCTGCCTCTATCCCTCGTGTAAGGCTGAGTGATCCGGATGGCTTCTCGAAATGAGCGTCTGTGTCTTTGGTACTGACGGCGTAGAACAGCAGGGACGCTTCTCCCGCCGCGATGGCATCGGTACCGGCTTTGGTCAGCCGCAACGATGCCGTGAATGAGAGGGTGGGCTGCGTGTCGTCTGCATTCGCGGCGGCGCAGCCCAGACATATACCGCCTCCTTTCTCAAAAAACGTACCGTCGAAGGCGACCTTCGCTCCGTTCGCCGAGTCATCGACCGAAGCGATGTCGATGCGCAGCTCTAAATTGCATGGATCGCCATCTGCATCGAGCACAACCGAGCGCCACGTGCAGACGGCGCACCCCGCCTGGGAGCCGTTTGCCTTGTTCGAACGATTGATATCCACGACTATCGAGCCGTCCGTATTACGACGAAGGCATCCCGAGGTTGAGATTGCGGCCTGTGCGATCGAAAAACGCTTGCACGCAATGGCGCTCGACGGATTTGGTGCGGAGCTTAGGGCCGCTGGTAAGGAGTCTGCCATGACAGGAGTCGCCCAAGCGGCGGCAGGCGTTCCGGTTGCGAGCGCGCCGCAGAGTGCGACGACGGGCAAAAGGTTCTTCGATGCCATGGGGTCTCCTTAGCTAATTTAGTGCGGCCTGTTCATGTTTTGTTTCTGGCTGTGTTTGATGTGCAGACCGAGGCCGGCGGTTCCCGCGCCTGCTGCTGCGGCGCCTGCTGCCAAGAGCCATCGTTTGTCGCCTGTCTGCGCCAACGGTTCCTCGCGGTCGCTGCGGTCGAGCTCCGAGAGGTCGACCGTCACTTGCGTGGCGGCCTGCGCCTGTTCTTGCTGGGCAAAGGCCATGGCTGGCCCAAACGCTAGGATGCTGACGGCGGCGGCCAGGGCGACGGCCTTATGCCGTGTGCGCACCGGGCTCGACCGTCCAGGTGATCGTTGCAACCTGATCGCCTTCGCCGGTTACGCGGAAGATGTCGCGCGTGACGCGGGCGACGTTTCCGCTTGTCTTGAGCTTAATTTTGTCCGTGCCACCGGCAATGCCCTGGTAGCCCATGTCGAAGGCTGCATTCTTGGAAAGATCGAGGCCCGTTCCCTGCATTGCGGCGCTGGCGTTCTGGAGCGCGCCGTCGGGGCCGACCTTAAAGTCGATGGAGTTCTGCGCGGTTCCGGCCTTGGCGTCGGCAGCAATGGTCCAGGTGTTCATGGCGTCGATCTTCATGTTGGTGACATGGATGCCGTAGGCCGAATGATTGTCGATGGTGGTCGCGTCTTCTGAGGGGCCCTGAAGCGTGCCGTCGGCCTTGGCGACGAAGGGAATAACCGTCGGAACTTTGAACTCAACGTTGTCGATCTCGGTCCTGACCATTACTTTCGTGGTTCCAACGCGCCCGGCCGCCATAGCTGGCGTCGGGGCGGCGCCCATTGCGAGCGCGAGCGCGAGCCCCGCGCCCACGACGAGCGCTCTGGCTCCGTTCATGTTCCTGGTGATGTCCATGGTCGTTCCTTTCTATTCGCCGCGGGCCGTCCCCGCGATGATTGGACGAATGCTGGTGAATTGCGTGCGGTGTCGCGTCGACCGGAAAAGCTAGTTCTCGGTTTGCTCAACCCGCACCTTGACACGTGTCGGATTGCCGTGGCTGTCGAGGGTCTTGGCATCGAGTGCCTGGATCTCGATGTACGCCTCGCCTTCTTTGATGTCGCCGGCGGGGCACGTTTCGATTGTCTTGCCGGTCTCGACCACACCGGATTCGTACATGGTCTCGTCGTTTTGGATGACGCGGAATCGCTGGGGAAATTTATTGTCTTGGACGTTTTGCACGTTGACGCGCAGCTTGCCGTCCTCCTGCAGCTGAGCGACCGGTGCGACCGAAATCGTCATCATGTTGTCGCGGACTATGGCGTCGAGCTCATCTTGGATTTCCTGACGCGTTTTGCCCTCGGCCGTCGTAACCGAAGCGCCCGCCTCGGGTACGGGCTGCGACTGCCAAGCGTATAGTCCTACGGCGACAAGGGCACAGACGATGGCCAAGCAGGCAACGATGAGCTTCTTGCGACGACCCAGGCCTGCAAAGTGGGGTGGCTTCTTCGCGCTCATGCGGCATCCTTGGCGGTATAGATGCGCGCAAAGGTGGACGGGTTCGCTCCAAAGAGCATGTGAAGCATCAGGCGGCGTGAGTAGACAAGCTCGTCGAAGTCGGGAGGGAGCTCGATGTCGTGGATATGCGCGATGCGGTGGGCGAGCGCCGAGAACGACTCGGGGTCGCAGATCACATCGGTGGTAACGTGGTAGACCGTCGTATCGGGGAATGCCTCTTCGTCGAAAGGCAGGAGATGGGGATCGTCGTCGACTTCGATGGCGATGCCGTACTGGGGCCAGTAATATGCCATGGGAACCTCCCTGCTTCTGGGGCCAAAACTTCTGTCGGTTTTGGCTGTCGATGCCGACGGTATCAGCCACTACTTGACCAATTGCTGACCAAATGCTTGACGGATTGGTGTCTCCGCAGGTAAAAGGCGGCAAAAAATACTCCAACTTTTTTCAAGCGACAATCGCGCGGTCGGCGACGGCGGGGCCATATGTGTCAAAAGCATCGTCTGCCGAGGAAATCAAGCCGCTCGCCGAATTGCACGAACGTAAAAATCGCCAATTATGGAGACGGTCTCGAACACGTCGACGAAACGATGCGGTAACATCTCCCTGCAAACACTGTAGTTAGCTAAAGGGGGAGTTCGCGTGTCTGCAACCATCAAACCCTTCACCGACGAGTTCGAAGAGTATGGTCGCGATGAGTCTCGCACATCGGGCGAGGCCTCGAGCATCTCGTTTCCGACAACGGAAGACGAGGTCCGTGCCATTTTGGAAAAGCTCCATGCCGAGCGTGTCCCGGTAACGGTTCAGGGCGCCCGAACCGGCCTTGCCGCCGGTGCCGTGCCCCACGGCGGGCATATCCTCAATACTTCCCGTATGAATCGCTACTTGGGCCTTCGCCGCGATGAACAAGGCCAATTTTTGCTGCGCGTGGAGCCGGGCGTTGTGCTTTCGGAGCTGCGCAAGCAGCTGAGCAAGAAGGTGCTGCCGACTGCTGGTTGGGACCAGGCATCGCTTGAGGCCTACGAGGAGTTCCAAGAGGCCCCCGAGCAGTTCTTTCCCACCGATCCCACCGAGGCATCTGCCTGTCTGGGCGGCATGGCGGCATGTAACGCCTCTGGTGCCCGCAGCTACGCCTACGGTCCCATGCGCCCACATATCACGGGACTCCACGTCGCGCTGGCTGATGGCGATTTGCTTGAGCTTCAGCGCGGCGAGGCTTTTGCCCAGGGCCGCCACCTGTCGCTCGTGACGGCAGTGGGCCGTACGCTCGAGCTCGATCTTCCCGGCTATACCATGCCCAAGACAAAAAATGCCTCAGGCTATTTCGTTGCGGACGAAATGGACGCCATCGACCTCTTTATCGGTGCTTGCGGCACGCTCGGCGTTATCACCGAGCTCGAGATTGCCCTGCAGGCGGCGCCTGCGGTCGTTTGGGGTGTGAGCTGCTTTTTCGATAGCGAAGACAAGGCCGTGTCCTTTACCGATTCCGTGCGTCCCGTCCTGTCCCATGCGGCTGCCATCGAGTACTTCGACGCTGGCGCCCTGGATATTTTACGTCGCCAGCGCGAGCAGTCGACGGCGTTTGCCTCGCTGCCGGCGCTCGACAAAGAGGCCAAGGTCTGTGTGTACGTGGAGCTCGACTGCGATGACGAGGCCCAGGCGACCGAGGAACTGTACCACCTGGGATGGGTGCTCGAGTTTGCGGGTGGCCGCGACGATGCGACATGGGTCGCGCGCACCGAGGTTGATCGCGAGTGCCAGCGGTTCTTCCGCCATGCGGTCCCCGAGAGCGTCAATATGCTTATCGACGAGCGTCGCCGCACGGATCCCACCATCACCAAACTGGGTTCGGACATGTCGGTGCCCAATGCACGCCTTGCCGATGTCGTGGTCCTCTATCGCCGTACACTGGCCGAAAGCGGGCTTGAATCTGCTGCCTGGGGGCACATCGGTAACAACCATCTGCATGTGAACATCCTGCCGCGCGATGCGCAGGACTACCGTCGCGGTGGCGAGCTGTTTGCCCAGTGGGCTGCGGAGGTAACGGCTATGGGCGGTGCCGTTTCTGCCGAGCACGGCGTCGGCAAGATCAAGGCGGGCTTCTTAGAGACGATGTACGGTCACGAGGCCATGGTCGAGTCGGCGCGGCTCAAGCTCCAGCTCGATCCCGACGGGCAGCTGGGTCGCGGCAACCTGTTTTCGGAGAAGCTCTTGGATGAGCTTGTCCAGAAAGGGGGCGCGTGAAGATGAGCGATTTCCATATGGTGGTGTGCGTCAAGGCCGTGCCGGGCAGCACCGAGGTCAAGATGGACCCCAAGACCAATACCATCGTGCGCGATGGCAAGCAGGCGGTCATTAATCCCTTTGATGCGAGCGCTTTGGAATGCGCGCTGGCGCTGAAAGACGACTTTATCGGCTTTGGCATGGACGTGCGCGTAACGGTGGTGTCGATGGGCATCCCCGCGACCGAGTCGCTGCTGCGCGACTGCATCGCCCGCGGTGCCGACGACGCGCTGCTGCTGACCGATCGCGCCTTTGCAGGTGCCGATACCCTGGCGACCACCTACGCCCTCAAGTGCGGCATCGAGGCGCTCGACGAGGACTTCGACCTGCTCATCTGCGGCAAGATGGCAGTGGACGGCGATACGGCCCAGATTGGTCCCGAGCTTGCCGGTGCCTTTGAGATCCCCTGCGTGACCGACGTGAGCTGCGTGCAAAGCGCGGGCTTTACGACGTGTGGCTCGCTGGCGCTCGTTCACGGATGCGATGCCGGCGAGGAGACGGTGTACCTTGAGATGCCGTGCGCGATGACGACCGTCAAGGAGATTGGCCAGTTGCGTATGCCGAGTATTGCCGGTATTCGCGCGGCAGAGGAGGCGGACGTGCGCGTGGTCAGTGCCGCCGACGTGAACGCCGACCCCGCGCGTTGCGGCCTTGCCGGGTCGCCGACACAGGTCGTGCGCTCGTTTGTGCCCGACCGTGACCAAACGTGCGAGACCGTTGAGGGGACGGCGTCCGAGCAGGCGGCAAAGCTTGCCAAGATTATCGAGGGGATGGCATAGATGGGCGGACTGATTATCGATAGCGAAGCCTGTATCGGCTGCGGTCGCTGCGTTCGCGCCTGTGCCTCGGGCGGCATCGTAGTGGAAGGCGAGCGACCCAGCCGATGCGCCCGCGTAACCGACGGCTGCATCCTATGCGGTGGGTGCGTCGACGCCTGCCCCGTCAACGCTATCTCGATCGAGCGTGACGAGGCCGCTGGTACGGTGGACCTTGATGCATATCGAGACATTTGGGTCTTCGTGCAGACTGACGAGCACGATGCCGTGGCTCCCGTGGCCTACGAGCTCATGGGCAAGGGGCGCGAGCTTGCCGATGCTCGCGGCTGCCGTCTGGTGGCACTGATCGGTATGGGCCCCGAGGGTTCTCTCGGCGACCTGGAGCATCTGGTTTGCGCGGGCGCCGACGAAGTCCTGGCCTGTCGCGACGAGCGCCTGCGCCAAAACGATGCGGAGGTCTACGCCCGCTTGATCTGCGATTTGGTAGCCGAACGCAAACCCGAGGCCATCCTATACGGCGCGACCGCTTTTGGCCGCGAACTGGCACCCGGCGTTGCCGTGCGTTTGCAGACGGGCCTTACGGCTGACTGCACCGTACTTTCGATGGATACGGAGACGGGGCTGCTGCAACAGACGCGTCCGGCGTTTGGCGGCAACCTGATGGCCACCATCGTCTGCCCCAATCATCGTCCCCAGATGGCAACGGTTCGTCCCGGCATCTTTAAGGCGCCCGACTTCGACTACGGCCGCTCCGGCACGATCACCCAGGTGATGCTTGCGGAAGACGTTAAGGCTCGTGTCGAGATCTCGATTCCCGCCGAGGAGTGGGGGCAGCAGGCCTCGATCGCCGATGCCGAGCGCTTGGTCGTGGTGGGCCGCGGCATTGGCTCCAAGAAGAATCTGCCCCTGATGCGAAGGCTCGCCGAGGCTCTGGGAGCCGAGCTTGGCTGCACGCGACCTGTCGTGGAGGCCGGCTGGTTGGAGTATCGCCATCAGATTGGCCAGACCGGCGTATCGGTTTCGCCCAAGCTTCTCGTGAGTATCGGTGTTTCGGGCGCCATCCAGCATCTTGCCGGCATCGGTGGGGCAGAGTGCATTATCGCCATCAACGAGGACCCGGATGCCCCCATCTTTGGTGCTGCCCAGTACAAGGTTGTCGGCGATGCCGTCGAGGTCGTCGAGGAACTGCTGTCCCAGCTTGAGCGCTAGGCGCGCGCCAGCCAGTCGCGCATCTCGTCCTTAAGGCGGCTCCAAGTCGCCTGCGTGGCGGGGTCGGTAAAGGGCCGCGTAATGCCAAAGGGCGCGTCGAGCAGGCGGTAGATATCGCCCTGCTCGCGCGCCAGCGTGCGGCTCGCTGGATAGACGAGCTCAAACATAAAGCAGATGAATCCCACCAGGTAGTCCGCCGGCTCGTTGCGCTCGTCGCGCGCGACGCACCGATGCTCGTCAAAGGCGGCAAGCGTCGGTACCGAGAAGCGACTGGCTAGAAACGCGTCCTCATCCACCTTGAGGATGGTATCGACGGTGCTGTCGGCGATGGTGCGCATAATGTCGATCTTGTCGCCATCGCGCACGATATCGCAGAAGCACCGTGTACGCTCGTCGAGTTGTGCCGGCAGGCGAAAGTCGCTGTGATAGGCGATGCTCGCTCGGATGAGCTCGTCATGCGCACCGGTTTCGATAAAGTCACGGATGTTTGTCGTGGCGGGTGCATCGGCGGGATTCTCGCCAAAGAGGACCTCGATGCCCAGCGCCGCATGGCTCATGCTCTCGGCGTCCTTAAAGGTGTCCCAGCGTCGCAGCTGCTCAAAGCGGCCCATATCGTGTAGCAGGCCGCAAAGCCATGCCAGGTCAATATCTTCTGACGACCAGCCCTGCTCGCGCGCTACGGCATCGCATGCCTCGGCCACGTGGTACGTATGCTCGATTTTGAGCGCGATGCGTGGGTTGGTGGCGTCGTAGGCATCGGTGTAGCTTTTGAAGGCCGCGCGCGCCTGGTCTCGATCGATAGCTGTCATAATGACTTCCTAAAAAGTTGTGTCTTTCGATCCGGTGGCAATTGTAGGTGAACTCGGTTGCTGTCGGATGATGATTCTGCCGTATCGCTACATGCGGCTCGGAGACCTTGTCAGGATGAGAAGCGTATGGTGTTCAAAATCGTTAGAACCGTCTGGCCGGTGATGCTTACCTATGTTGCAATAGGCGCGCCGTGCGGAATGATCATGGGGCAGACGGGAATGGAGCCCTGGATGGTCTTTGCCCTGAGCAGCACGTTTGTGACGGGCAGCGGCCAGTTTATGATCTGCAATCTTTGGCTGGCGGACGTGCCGGCACCTTCGATTATCGCGAGCGTTGCCGCCATCTCCTCGCGTTTTGCGCTTTACTCGGCATCGATCGCGCCGCATCTGACGGGTGCCTCGAAGCGTCAGACGCTGGCTGTTGCCGCGACACTTACCGAGGAGGCATATGGCATCTCGCTTGCCAAGTTGGTTGAAGGGGAGGATTGGGGCCCGCGTGAGTCCTTCGTGCTCAACGTGATCCTTATCGCAACATGGGGCGTTTCGTGTACGACGGGCGCCATCGTCGGCGCCGTTGTCGATGTTCCCACCGCCATTGCAGCCTTTGTCTGCACCTCGCTCTTTATCTGCCTGCTCTTTTCGCAGCGGCTGTCGCGCGGCAATGTCGTGGCTGCTGTTATGGCTGCGGTGTCTGTCGCCATATGCAAGTTCTTGGGCCTCACGAATATTGCCGTGCCGGCAAGCGTCGTGGCCGGCATTGCCATTGCGTTGGCGTGCGATGCTGTATTTGACGGAAGAGGTGCCCGCGATGCCCGTTAACGAGTTCTTGGTTCTGTGGCTGTCGTCGTGGGCTGCTATCGTGTTCTTTCGCATCGCGCCGGCGTTCGCCTTGCGCGGGCGGACCCTGTCGCCCCGTATTACCGAGGCCCTGGGCTATATCCCGCCCGCTGCCTTTGCCGCGCTGGTCGCCAACGACTTGGTGAGCCCCGGCGCGTTCGACGCGGGACTCTGGCCTGCCTTGGTTCCCTGGATTGCGGCCGCCGGCGTCGTGGTCGTGGCGGTCAAGACAAAATCGATGCTGTGGTGCTGCGTCTCGGGCATCGTACTCTATATCGTCTTGAGCCTTATATAGGGGTGGCGTCGCGGGCGCCGAATCTCGTTCCATCCCAACTTGTCGAATTTTTCACCGAGCTGGTCTATTTCTTCTGGTACCATGGTCAAACTTTACTGTAGCAAAGCATGACGTGGGCTTTTGTTCCGCGTCAGCGGAAATGGGGGTTTCATGGCACAGGAAGCGACTGCCAACGAGCAAAAGAAATTCAAGGTTCCGCGCATCCCGGGCGACATCATGATCTATCCGATGATCGTCGGTCTTTTGCTCAACACCTTCTGCCCGCAGGTTTTTGAGATCGGCGGCTTCTTTACGGCTGCCTGCCGCGGTGGCTCCAATACCATCGTCGCCGCGATCCTGCTGTTCGTGGGCGCCGGCATCAGCTTTAAGTCCACGCCGGGCGCCATCAAGACCGGTATCGTCGTGCTGATTCCCAAGCTGGTCGTCGCAGCGGCTCTCGGCCTAGGCGTGGCATATTTCTTTAACGACAACTTCCTGGGTCTGAGCTCCGTGTCTATCATCGGCGGCATTACGTTTTGCAACATGGCGCTCTATACGGGCATCATGGGCGAGTTCGGCGATGAGTCCGAGCAGGGCGCCGTCGGTATCCTGTTCTTTACGGCCGGCCCCGCCGTCACGATGATCATCCTTGGTGTTTCGGGTCTTGCCAACATCCCTGTCGGTACTATCATCGGCTCCATTTTGCCGCTCGTTATCGGCATGGTTCTTGGCAACCTGTTCCCGTTTATCAAGAACCTGCTGGTTCCCGGTTCCAACCCTGCGATTGCCGTCATCGGATTTCAGCTTGGCGCGTCCATGAGCCTGTCGAGCTTTATCACCGGCGGTATTTCCGGCATCTTGCTGGGCCTTGTCACGCTGTTTGTCGTCGGTCCCATCACCTTTGCGTTCGAGCGCCTGTGCGGTGGTAACGGCAAGGCTGCCGTGGCTTGTTCCACCATCGCCGGCACGGCTATGACCACGCCGGTTGCTCTCGCCGAGGTCGCGCCGCGCTACGCCGAGCTTGCGCCCACCGCGTACGCCCAGATCGCCACTGCCGTTATCATCACGGCAATCATGGCTCCGATTCTGACCGGCTGGGTCGACAAGAAGTTCTGCCAGGGCAAGGAGGACCTGTCGCCTGCCGGTGTCGAGGCCATCGAGGAGGCCGTCGCGACCGACATCGATGGCGAGTAACGGCCGTTACCGATAATTGATTCCGGCGTGCAATTCGCGCCGTCCGAGCGCCCGAACAGAAACTGTTTTGCAGTGATGTTCGGGCGCTTTGCTATGATTCCCTTTACCCCTGCGGAGTAAAGGGGTGTTTATTGCCCTGATTCGAATTGGGCGATTCTGACCATTCGGATATTGAAGGGATGGCGTCTAGTGGTTAAGGCACTCAAGATTGAGATATTCCTGCTATGCATGATTGTTCTTATCGGGCTTGCCGCGCGAAGTCGTCGCTCCTTGTTCTCGAGCACCCTGCAGCTATTGTTTAGCATGCTTGGCTACACCTCTGCCGCGTACATATTATTCGATATGATCTGGACGCTTTCGGATGGTGCGGACGGCACGTTGGGTATTGCTGCCAACTGGATTTCCAACGCGGTTTCGTTTTCGCTCTTTGCCATCGCGTGTCTCATTTGGTTTATCTATTCCGAGACGATGCAGGGCTCTCGCCTTGTGACCTCGCGCTATAGGGTGGTGCTTGTAACGTTGCCTACGGCTCTGGTGGTCGTGCTGGCTTTTACCAGTTACTGGACGCACGCCTTGTTCTATATCGATTCGCAGGGCGTGTATCGTCGCGGCTTTGCCTATATGATCCAGCCCATTGTCAGCTACTGTTACGTTATACATACGTCCCTGCATGCGTTTGTGCAATCTCGCAGGGTCGAGAGCCTGCAGACGAAGGCTATCTATCGAACCTTGGCATTTTTCGCCATTCCGGCCCTGGTGGGCGGTACCTTTCAGATCGTATACTCGGTGCCTGGCCTTTGTGTCGGCATAATGATTAGCATGTTGCTGCTCTATATCATCTGCCAGGAGCAACTGATCTCGACTGACCCGTTGACTGGACTCAACAACCGCAACCGTTTTGAGACCTATATGCTGTCGCTCTTTTCAAATGTGGATCAGGCCGAAGATGTATATCTGCTTATGATGGACGCTGACGGCTTTAAGCAGATTAACGATCGCTATGGACATGTGGAGGGCGACCATGCTCTTCAGGTTGTTGCGACGGCGCTCAAGGATGTCTGCTCGGCGTCTGGTGGCTTTATCGCGCGTTATGGTGGCGATGAGTTCGTGGTGCTCCAAAAGGCAGCGGCGGAACAGGATATCATGCATCTGTGCGCGACAATCAACGACGAGCTCGCGCATGCCGAGGTGCCGTATGCATTGCGGATGTCCATCGGTTGCGCGCGGGTCGGCGATAGTGTTGATACCTGGCAAGACTTACTTCGCGCTGCCGATGCGGAGCTCTATCGCGTCAAGGCCGAGAAAAAGAAAGCCGGCGTACAAATACGCTAGAAAAGGGGCATACGACCGCATTGATGGTCGTGCGCCCTTTTTGCGTTTGCGGGGGCCACCGGCCACAACGCCCAGGCGCGGTGCGGCAAGACGAGCGTCTGCCGCCGCGGCTCGGTACGAAATCAACGAGAGCCAGTGCATTCCATTAAGCTAAAGTGTGTGAAGGCTCTCTCTAAAAAGGTGAGCTCGCTAGGCTTTTTTGGGTTTGTTGACGATGATTATGCCGCCGCAGACCAACAGCAGGGCAACAAGTACGGTAACGGGGCTCGTGCCAGCGCCCTCGCCGAGCAGCAGCGCGCTCAGCAGTACGCCAAAGACCGGGTTCATAAACCCAAAGACCGAGACGCGGCTGACGGGGTTGACGGCAAGCAGGCGCGACCACAGCGAGTAGGCGACCGCGGAGATAAGCGCCATGTAGATGATGAGCGCGATGGCGGGGGCAATCGCCGTGGGGGAGAGCGCGCCACCCATCAAAAAGCCGATGGCGGTGAGGACAAGGCCGCCGACCAAGAACTGCCACCCGGCAAGCAAGACGCCGTCGTGCTCGCGCGAGAAGATGCCAATGAGGCAGGTCGACAGGGCGCCCGCAACAGTGGAAGCCAAGATAAAGCCCTCGCCATCGAGCCTGAAGCCAAAGGTGCCATCTGCGCCCGAGAGGTTGACGAGCGCGACGCCGGCAAAGCCCAGCGCACAGCCAAGCACCTTGGCCGTATTGAGCTTCTCGGTGTGAAATGCCAGGGCGGCAAAGAGGATTGCGAGGAAGTTGGCGCTGGCCTCGATGATGGAGCTCGACATGGCGCTGGCGCGCGAGAGGCCCAGATAGAAAAAGAAGTACTGCCCGATAGTCTGGAAGAGCGACAAGACAAAGATGGGCTTGATGTCGCGAGCCTGCGGAATGAGGGGGCGGCGTTGGGCCGCACTCATCCCAACGATAACCAGGGCGCCGGCAAGCGTGAAGCGCAAGCCCGCAAAGAGCAGCTGCGAGGCGCTATCGTGCGCCGGGATACCAAAGAGTGCGTAGCCGATCTTGATGCAGGGAAAGGCCGATCCCCAGAGTGCACAGCAAACAAGACAGCCCAGGATGAGTCCGGGCAGGGCGGCGAGATACGGCTTGCGGCTTTCCATGATGTCCTTCCTACATGCGCGAAGTAAAAAAGAACCCGCCACCGGATGTGTCGGTGGCGGGTGTTGTTACCCGAAGGGATTGTACCTGATGGGAAAGGTTTAAGCGAAGTAGGCCACGCCGCTCTCAAAGATCGGCATGAACTTATCGCCGGGGACATGCTCGGGCACGTTGCGGTACAGGTTGTCGCCGCGACGCTCGGCATGGCCCATCTTGCCCAGGACGCGGCCGTCGGGGCTCGTGATGCCCTCGATGGCGAGTGCGGAGCCGTTGGGGTTGACGGAAAGATCCATGCTGGGCTTGGCGTCTTCGCCCACGTACTGCGTGGCGACCTGGCCGTTGGCGATCAGCTGGGCGAGCACTTCGTCGTTGGCGACAAAGCGGCCCTCGCCGTGGCTGATGGCGACGGTGTAGGGGTCATCTAGGCTGCACTGCGACAGCCACGGGGACAAGTTGGACGAGATGCGGGTGCGCACCAGACGGCTCTGGTGGCGGCCGATGGTGTTGAACGTCAACGTGGGCGCATCGGGTGTGGCGTCGACGATGTCGCCGTAGGGCACCAGGCCGAGCTTGATCAGGGCCTGGAAGCCGTTGCAGATGCCCAGCATCAGGCCTGTCTCTTATACACATCTCCGAGCCCACGAGAC
>URBB01000011.1 GCA_900545835.1 uncultured Collinsella sp.
ACAGCATGAGATAGGTGAACGTTTATCGTATTTTCCAATTTTTTCACTTAACCACAAAACGAAAACCCCGCCGGGAACACTCCCGACGGGGCCGACGACATAGCGCTACGCTTGGGTGCATTTGCCACTACAGGCAGACGCCGTCCTTCCAGATGCTGATCTCGTGACAGCCACGGCGCTCGGCACTCGTGAGTTTACCGCTCGCCGTCTCCAGCACCAGCTGGTATAGATCGTGAGCAGCCTCGTCGAGCGTGCGCTCACCCGTGGCAATCACGCCAGCGTTAAAGTCCATCCAGTTGGCCTTGTGGTCGCACAGACGCTGATTGGTGAACACCTTGAGCGTAGGCGCCGGCGCGCCAAACGGCGTGCCGCGGCCGGTCGAGAACAGAATCACGTGGCAGCCGGCTGCCGTCAACGCCGTGGTGGACACCATGTCGTTGCCCGGACCGCACAGCATGTTCAGGCCATGTTTAGTTGCCTGGCCGGCATACGGCAGCACGTCGACGATGGGGGCAGATCCACCCTTTTGCACGCAGCCGCAACTCTTGTCCTCAAGCGTGGTGATGCCACCGTCCTTGTTACCGGGACTCGGGTTCTCGTAGACCACCTCACCGTGGCTGATAAAGTAATCCTTAAAACCGTTGAGCATGTCGGAGGCGGCGCTAAAGACCTGCTCGTTCTCGCAGCGATCGAGCAGGATACTCTCGGCGCCAAACATCTCGGGCACCTCGGTAAGCACCGACGTACCGCCGCGGGCGACGATCATATCGCTCACGCGACCGATCGTGGGGTTGGCGGTAATGCCCGAAAGACCGTCAGAGCCGCCGCACTTAAGACCAATAACCAGCTCGGAGGCCGGAATGGGCTCACGCTTGGCCTGCTTGGCCAAGTCAGCCAGCTCGGACAGAATCTTGTGGCCCTCGATCTGCTCGTCGGCTACATCCTGGCAGGTGAGAAAACGAACGCGCTCATGATCGAAGTCACCGAGCTCGTCGAGCACCTGCTGATGCGTGCAGTTCTCGCAACCGAGCGACAGGAATAGCACGCCGGCCGCATTAGGATGACGCGAGAGCGCCACCAGCAGACGACGCGTCTGGGCATGGTCGGCGCCGGTCTGCGAGCAGCCAAAGGGATGCGGGAAGTAGTAAACACCCTCCAGCGAGCCATCGACCAGATCCTGGGCCTGCTCACACATGGCACGGGCGACTTCGTTGACACAGCCGACCGTGGGGATGATCCATAGCTCATTACGCGTCGCGGCACGACCGTCGGCGCGGCGGAACCCCATAAAGGTCTCGGGCTCAACGGGATCCACGACCGGATGTGTGGGGTTGTAGGTATACTCGACCTCGCCCGAAAGGTTGGTCTTCACATTGTGCGTGTGGAGCCACTGACCGGGCTGGACATCGCCCGTCACGTGTCCGATGGGCAAGCCGTACTTGATGACGTCCTCCCCTGCGGCAATCGAGCGCACGGCCATCTTATGACCCTGCGGAATATCCTCCGCGGCCACGACCTCGCCCACCCCGGGAACCGCGACGGCGGTGCCCTTGGCAAGCGGCGACAGCGCGACAATCACGTTATCGGCCGGATTAATCTGGATAGTGTTCATTGCAAATGGTCCTAACCCTACAGGTTGAGCAGAAGTCGAGGCGCGGGCACGCCGTCCCGCACCCGCGTCCGCGCCGGAAATTTACGCCTGAGCGTTGGCGAAGGCCTGCTTGGCGCCCTCGGCACGCACGACGGCGAGCGCGCTGACGACAAACTCCTCAAGGCCGGCGATCTGCGTAAGGTCCTCGCCCCACATCTGCTCGTTGCTGAGCACGTCGTGCACCAGCTCGGCATCGTCTGCACCGGCGTGGGCGGCGTAGAAGTCGAGCACGAAGGCATCGTCCTGAGCGGAGTACTCGGTGCCGTCGGCGCGGCGCAGGTGCAGGCCATCGCCCTCGCGAGCAACGAGCTCCTGCGTATAGAAGGCAATGAGCGTAGCGAGGCTCGTCGCCAGGCACTTGGGCAGGCTGCCGGTCTCGGCAACATAGTCCTTGAGCGTGGGCAGGTCGCGAGCGCGCCATTTGGCGGTTGAGTTGAGGCAAATGGAGAGCAGCGCGTGGTCGATAAACGGGTTGTCGAAGCGGTTCTCGACGGCGGCGGCAAAGGCCTTGCAGTCCTCGACATCCAGATCGGCGGCAAGCGTCGGGATGACCTCGTCGTAGAGCATGGTGTTCATGAAGCCACGGACGGTCTCGTCGTGCATGCAATCGCGCACGATGTCAAAGCCGGCAACCCAGGAGCCCGGAACAAAGGCAGTGTGGGCGCCGTTGAGGATGCGGACCTTGCGCTTCTTGTACGGGGTGACATCGGGGGTCACAAAGACACCCGGCAGGCCGGCCTTCACAAAGGGGAGCTTCTCGGCAAGCGACTCGTCACCCTGGATGCCCCACATCTGGAAGGGCTCGCGCACGGCCAGGAAGGGATCCTCGTAGCCCAGGCGCTCGGCCACGGCAGCGGCCTCCTTGGGGTCGCGGATGCGGCCGGGGACGATAGTATCGACGAGCGTGGTGCAGACGGTGCAGTCGTTGGCCATCCACTGCGTAAACTCGTCCTCCCAGCCCCAGTCGCTCACGTACTGGTTCATGATGCGCAGCAGCTCCTCGCCGTTGTGATCGATGAGTTCGCAGGCGAGCACGATGACGCCCGGCTTGCCGGCGGCCCAGCGGGTGTGGAGCACCTGGGCAAGCTTAGCGGGGAAGCTCGCGGGCGGCATGTCGTCGGCCTTGCAAGACGGATCGTAGGCAATGCCGGCCTCGGTGGTGTTGGAGACGATAATCTCCAAATCGTCGGAGACGGCGACCTCCATCATGGCACGGTAGTCGTCCTCGCGATACGGATTGAGGCAGCGGCTGCAGGCGCTGATCACACGAGACTCGTCGACCGTGTTGCCGTTCTCCTTGCCGCGCACCAGCACGGTGTACAGGTCATCCTGAGCGTTAATGCCGTCGGCAAAGCCAAAGGCACCGCTGATGGGCTGGACCATGACAACCTTGCCGTTCCAGCCGGTTGCCTCGTTGCCCATGTCAAAGAAGCGGTCGACAAAGGCGCGCAGGAAATTGCCCTCGCCAAACTGCAGAACCTTCTCGGGCGCGTCCTTGGGCAGCAGGTAGCCCTTGTAGCCGATCTTCTCGAGCGTCTCGTAGCTGATGTTCTCCATCTATGTTTCTCCTTAGGCGTTTGTTAGCGTGCAAGTAAAACGGGGGCGCCGCGTGTGGCAACGGCGCTCCCGAGTTCGATGTGATTCGGTGCGGATTTAGGCCTCGACGGTGTCCAGGTCAAAACCGAAGTAGCGGACGGAGTTGTTGTAGCTGATATCGCGCACGATGGTGCCCAGCAGCTCCATGTCGGCCGGGTACTTGCCCTGCTCGACCCACTCGCCGATCACGCTGCACAGCACGCGGCGGAAGTACTCGTGGCGCGGGTAGGACAGGAAGGAACGGGAGTCGGTGAGCATGCCGACAAAGTTGCCCAGAACGCCCTCGTTGGCAAGGGCCGTGAGCTGCTCGCGCATGCCGACCTCGTTGTCGTTGAACCACCAAGCGGAACCGTTCTGGATCTTGCCGGCAGTCGGGGCCTCCTGGAAGCAGCCCATGACGGTGTCAATCATGGTGTTATCGATGGGGTTCAGGCTGTACAGGATGGTCTTGGGCAGGCCGCAGGTCTCCTGGATGGAGTTGAGGAAATCGGCGAGCTGGTCAGACGGCGTGTAGTTGGAGATGCAGTCGTAACCGGTGTCGGGACCGAGCTTGGCAAACATGGCGCGGTTGTTGTCGCGCTTGCAGCCAAAGTGCAGCTGCATGGCCCAGCCCAGGCGGACATACTCGCCGGCGACAAACTGCATAAAGGCGGTCTTGTACTTGAGGACCTCTTCCTCGGTGAGCGGCTCGGCGGCAAGGCCCTTGGCAAAGATGGCCTCGATCTCGTCGGCAGAAGCCGGAACATACATAACGTAGTCGAGCGCGTGATCGGAGGCACGGCAGCCCAACTCGTGGGCAACGTCGTAGCGCTTGGAGATGGCAGCCTTCATGCCCTCGAAGTCGTTGACCTCAACGCCAGCAATCTCGGAGAGATGCTTGCAGTAGTCGGCGAACTCCTGGCCACGTTCGATGCGCAGGGCGGCATCGGGGCGCATGGCAGGAACGACCTGAACGTCAAAACTGTCGTCGGCGGCAATCTTCTTGTGCCACTCAAAGCTGTCGGCGGGGTCATCGGTAGTGCAGATCATGCGGACGTTGGACTGCTTGATCAGGTTGCGGCAGGTAAAGCTAGCCTCAGCGAGCTTGGCGTTGGCAAGGTCCCAGACCTCCTGAGCGGTTTTGCCGTTCAGGACACCCTCGTAGCCAAAGTAACGCTTAAGCTCCAGGTGGCTCCACTCAAAGACGGGGTTGCCCACGCAACGGCCCAGGGTCTCGGCCCACTTCTGGAACTTCTCGCGAGCAGGGGCATCGCCGGTAATGAAGCGCTCGTCGACGCCGTTGGCACGCATCAGGCGCCACTTGTAGTGGTCACCGCCCAGCCAAACCTCGGTGATGTTCTCAAAACGCTTGTCGTCCCAGATCTCCTTGGGAGAAATGTGGCAGTGGTAGTCAACGATGGGCATGCCCTCGGCAAAGTTGTGGAACAGCTCCTCACCGGTTTTGGTGCTCAGCAGGAAATCCTGATCGTCCATGAAGTTTTTCATCAAACAACCCCTTTGTTGGCGGAGCGGGCGCACGATGCGCTCGTTATCCTCTAGGTGAACGTTCACTATACTAATTCATTGCGACTTAAAAGGTGAACGTTCACCTAACCACCATGGGGTGAACGGTCGATTTTGCCCGTTCAACGGTTACTGGAGCCGTGACTTGTATGTATTGCGAATTGGCAGGCGTCCCCGAATACCGAACTTGAGCGCTTTGGCCAAGTGGGTCATGTTCCGCCGTGCATTTTTGGGAGTATTCAGCATCGGGGCGCACCGCGCACCGTCTTCGAAGCCCTATCTGATGCTCATATTGCGCCCAATCGGCATAAATAAATGCCCCCGATGGCGAATTACGCCATCGGGGGCACTTAAAACAGTCGTCCTAACCTCTTTCGGGACACGCCATTGCTGAATACTCCAAAAAATGCACGTCACAAGAGGGGGTACCTGACTAAACGGCTAAATTCCCGCAAGCTCGCAGTAGCGGTCGACGTTGCTGGCAAACACCATCTCCACAGCACCCTTCTGCACGGGCTCCGCCGGAGTTTTACCCCATAGCAGATACTCGCCCAAGGTCTTGGCGCCACGGTAGGCCAGGCTCACCGGGTCCTTATAGACAATATTGGTAAAGATGCCACGGCGCAAGGCCAAGGCGCTCTCGGGGAACAGGTCGTTTCCGATTACCATGACCTTGCCGGCCTTGCCGCTTGAAACAAGCGCGTCGGCGACCACCTCGGAACCAACGGCAAAAACGCTACAGATGAGCTCGGGAGCATCCGGCGCACTCAAGCGCTGCTCAAGCTCGCGCTCGAGCTGTTTGACTTGCGCATGGGCGCCGGCAAGGTCCTCAACCTGCCATGGAATATCGTGTTCGCGCAGGTAATTATGAAAGGCGCGGGCGGTCAGGTAGTGTGAATCGGTATAGGGGTCGCCCGCCAACAGGAGCACGCGGGCGTCAACCCCAGAAGCGTGGACCAGATTTGCCGCCTGCTCCGCCATAAGACTGCCCGCCGCGGAATAGTCCGCCAGACTGGCACCCAGGCGATCGAGGTGCGGGCGGTCGCCGTCTACGAGCTCGATTGTCACGCCCGCCTCGGCAATCTGCCTCAAGAGCTCGGTTGCGCGGTCATCGCCCGGAACATAGGCAAGCAGGCCATCAATCTTCTCGCCCACCTGCAGACGCTCATCAATCTGCTCGAGCGCATCGGCGTAGCCACCCACGCCAAATTCAACGCGCTCAACCGTAATGCCCTGATCGATGACCTCCTGCTCAAAGCGGTTGCAGCCTTCCCAAAGGTAACGGAAAAAGTACGCCCCCTCGCGCGATGCGCGAGGCAGGCAAAACACCAAGTTGATATCCTTGCGGCGCAGGCTCGAGGCACTTGTGTTGCGGTGGTAACCCATGGCCTCGGCCTTGGCATTCACCTTGGCACGCACGGATTCGCTCACGCCGGCCTTGCCCGTCAGGGCCTTATGCACGGTATTGATGGAAACGCCAAGCTCGGCGGCTATGTCCTTCATGGTTACGCGAGCGCTCATGGGGTTACTCCGTTATAGATAAGTTGCCAATTAACAGTACAGGTAACGATACCCCAAAATCACCCTTCAACTCGCCACGCTCGCCCCCAAATGTGCAAAGCGCCCCGCGAACGGATGCTCGCGGGGCGCTTGGATGACGGACCTTACTTGATACCGCGGCCCAAGTCTTCGGCAATTTTGTCCACGCCCTTAAGTGCGGCGCATGTCTTTTTGTTGGAGCAATGTCCCGTGCAAACGCCGCCCTGAGCGCAGTCGGCGCAGGTTCCCTTGCGGTAGATGCGTACGCACACGGCGACAAACGCAATACCGATAACAGCCAGTACAACAATATCGATAGGTGCCATAGCAAGCCTCCTCTAGTTAGCCATCACTTACTTTACCCCATTCTCCACCTACCAAAAAGGGACAGGTTTATTTTGGTCGGTTTTATCTGCGGAAACGCCACATCTTAACTTCTGGGGCAAAGTAATCTGTCTCCCATGCACAAAAAGCCCGGGGTCGCTGGGACACCCGGGCTCGTGGAAAGGGGCTAATCCTTATTCGGACTTAAGCGGAAACTGCGGCGGAAGCGGTGTTGGTCTCGTCCTCGTCGGTCCAAGCGTGCTTAGGCATGGGACGGAAGATCTGGAAGAGCATCGCAACCAGCAGCACAATGGCTACAACCGTCCAAATACCAAACTGGCCCAACACAAACAGGTTAAAGAACTGGTTGATGAACAGGCCGATCACCCATGCGAAGGCGCACTCGTAGCCGATGGCAATCGCGGTCCACTTGCCGGAGTCCATCTGATTGCGAATGGTGCCCATGGCGGCAAAGCACGGAGCGCACAGCAGGTTGAATGCACCAAAGGCAACGCAAGCACCCATGGTCGGGAACATGCCGGCGAACGCGGTCCACAGGCTCGGGTCGGTCTCAGCGGCGTCGGCCACGGACAGCAGCGAGCCGGCGGTGGCGACGACGTTCTCCTTGGCGACAAGGCCAGAGACAGTCAGCGCGGTTGCCTGCCAGGTGCTAAAGCCGAGCGGGGCGAAGATCCAGGCGACCAGGTTGCCCAGCATGGCAAGCACGGAGTAATCCATGAACTCCTCGGGGATGCCGTCCATCGCGGGCAGGAAGCCAAAGGAACCGTTATAGCTACCAAAGTTGGAGAGGAACCAAACGACGACGGTGGACGCGAAGATGACCGTGCCGGCCTTCTTGATAAAGGCCCAGCAGCGTTCCCACACGTGCAGCGCCCAAGAGCGGATCGCCGGGAAGTGGTAGGCAGGAAGCTCCATAACGAACGGCGTCGGACGGCCGGCGAAGAGCTTGGTCTTCTTGAGCATGAGGCCCGAGGCGATGACGGCAAAGACGCCCAGGAAGTAGAAGAGCGGGCTGATCCATGCGGCGGTGGTGGAAGAATCGCCGATGATGGAGCCCATGAGCAGGGCGATGATCGGCAGCTTGGCGCCACAGGGAATGAACGTGGTGGTCATGACCGTCATGCGGCGGTCCTTCTCGTTCTCGATGGTCTTGGTGGCCATGACGCCGGGGACGCCGCAGCCCGAGGACACGAGCATGGGGATAAAGGACTTACCGGACAGGCCAAAGCGGCGGAACACGCGATCCATGATGAAGGCGACGCGGGCCATGTAGCCGCAGTCCTCCAGGAACGACAGCATCACAAAGAGCAGGAACATCTGGGGCACAAAACCAAAGATGGCGCCCAGGCCGCCGACGATGCCGTCGCAGACCAGCGAATCGACCAGGCCACCGTCCTCGGTGCCACCCGCCACAAGGGCGTCGTGCACCACGGTGGTGATACCCGGGACATAGGGGCCGTACTCCGCCGGGTCAATCGAATCGGCGTCGTCGCCCGCGGCCTCGACAGCCTCATCGTAGGCGTCGCGGCCCTGACCGAGTACGTACCAACCGTCGGTGCCGAAGAGCTGGTCGTTGGTGAAGTCGGTCACCGTACCGCCTAGGGTGGAAACGGCGATGTAGTACACGCAGAACATGATGACCACGAAGATCGGCAGGCCCAGGATACGGTTGGTAACCACGCGGTCGATCTTCTCGGAGGTGCTCATCTTGGCCGGGGCCTTGGTGAGGCACTCGTCGATGATGTGGGCGATCACGCCATAGCGCTCGCCGGTGATGATGGACTCGGCATCGTCGTCGCAATCCTGCTCGCACTGGGCGACCAGTTGCTCAACGCGATCGGCCTTCTCCTTGGTAAGGTTGATGAGCTTGCAGGCGTCCGCATCGCGCTCAAACAGCTTGACAGCGTAGTAGCGACGCTTGTTGGCGGGAACGCTCGCCGGCAGGTTATTCTCGATGTGGGTCAGAACGTCCTCGATAGAAGAATCGAACTTGTGCTCCGGCACCTGGCCCTTGGAAGCAGCGGACTTCTTGACCTGCTCGAACAGCTCGTTGATACCCTTGTTCTTAAGGGCCGAGATCATCATGACCGGGCAGCCGAGCTTCTTGGAAAGCTTGTCCGTGTCGATCTTGTCGCCGTTTTTCTCCACGAGGTCGGCCATGTTGAGGGCCACGACCACGGGCAGGCCGGTCTCGATGACCTGAAGTGCCAGGTACAGATTGCGCTCAAGGTTGGTCGCGTCGACAACCTGGACGACCACATCGGGCTCGCCGCTCATGAGGTAATCGCGCGAGCACTGCTCCTCGGGGCTGTAGGGGGAAAGCGAGTAGATGCCGGGGAGGTCCGTAATCGTGACGTTCTTGTCACTCAGGAGCTTGGCTTCCTTTTTCTCAACCGTGACGCCGGGCCAGTTGCCAACGTAGCCGTTGGCGCCGGTGATCAGGTTGAAAAGCGTGGTCTTGCCGCAGTTGGGGTTACCCGCCAGCGCGACATGGATCTGAGAATCCGCCATTCAATCCTTCTTCCTTGTATGCCCGCGCTGCTCTCTCCGCACGGGCTGGATAATGTGCTTCAACGTTGCAAATTTAAGTTAGAAAAACCTAACTTTATCTGCATAAATAGTTGCCGCGGGCCCTTACTGGACCTCGACGACGGCAGCCTCCTCCTTGCGGATGGAAAGCTCGTAGCCGCGCACGTTGATCTCGACCGGATCTCCGAGCGGTGCAACCTTTACGACCTTGAACGAAGTGCCCTTGATGAGCCCCAGGTCCATAAGGTGGCGGCGAAGCGCACCCTCACCGTGAAGCTTGACGATGGTGGAGCTCTCGCCCACCTTAACGTCACCCAACGTCTTCATTTACTTGTCCCCCTTTCGGTTTTTTAAATGCTGCGGACTAACTGACGGTCATGATGTGCATGGCAACCTTGGAATCGATACCAAAGCGTGCGCCCAGCACCGTGACGATGATATTGGCGCCACTCGAGCTCACCACGTGAATTTCGCTGCCCTCGACAAAGCCGAGGTCCTTGAGGTGGTGCTTCATATCCTCATTGCCCTTCACACGAGACACGCGCACGGTTTCGCCCGCTTTTACCATCGAAAGCGGCATTGCCGGCATCTGCGGTCCGCAAGACATGAGTGGCTCCTAACGTCAGTTCGTCCTCAACATCGACGCGGTAAAAGTTAACCACATCTATGTTCGCTTTAGTAAACTAGCACGTGGTTAACTTTTTGGAAAGGGTCCCCATTTAGATTCCGAAAAAGTTTCCTATACGAAACAAAAAGGCGCGGCAAAGAGCTGTCCTTTGCCGCGCCCTGTCATGCTTAGAGCGAGAGGTTTCTGATCGACGTGACGCAGGAAGCCTCGTCTACGCCCGAAACGCGGAAGATGATGTCCTCGCCGCACTCGCCGTAGAGAGCCATGAGCCCCATTACATCGCGGCCGTCGGTATGGCGATCGCCGATACTGACCGACACGTCGCTGCGATGCCTGGCAATGATGTCATAGAGCAGCGCAACCGGGCGGGCATGTAGTCCCAACGGATCTTTAATCGTCTTTGTAAACTCGACCATGTCCCCTCCCGCGGCATCGCACATTCGGCCGGCAAACCCAGCCACGTGGTAGTTATTGTAGCGTTAGATGCTTGTCGAGAGCCCCTCTGAACACCTCGTGGGCAAAAAGTGACAAATATGAGTACTGTCACCAATTTAGTAGTAGCAAAATCGAGAGCAAAGTGCCTACTTTGAGCGATTCGAAGAGGTTGAAAGCCGTCAAACGCCCTTTAAAGGGGGTTAGATAAATTGATTTTGAGCCCATTTTCGCTCAGAACAGGCCGAAAAATATGACACCTCTTTTGCAACAGTACTCATATTTGGCATTTTTTGACCACGGGGTCCAAAACCATGCCCCAAAACACAAAAGGAGGGGCCTCGTAAGGCCCCTCCTTAGGAAAGGGAATCGATTTATTCCACAGCCGTAGATTAATCCTAGCCGCTACTCCATCATGTCGAGGACGGAGGGGCGAAGCTCGCTCTCGGCAGCCTCGGGATCGGTCTCGCGCAGGCGGTTGATGTAGCGGTTGTACCACATCACGGCAAGGCCCAGGAAGACAACCACGCCGCCGACGTTGTAGACCAGCGTCAGCCACAGAGGCTGATCGAGCGGAATGGTGCCGCAGATAAGCACGAAGCAGAAGACCACAAGCAGGAATGCAGCAATGGCCAGGCCAAAGGTACGCGAACCCATGCGGAAGCCACGGGGAGCAGCGTCGAAGTTCTTGCGCAGCATAAAGTAGGCAAGCAGGATCAGCAGCGGCGGGAGCAGAGCGGTGGCAGCCGTCATGTTGGTGACGATCATGAGCAGGTCGTCGAGGTTACCAGAGCCCAAGGCCGGGATGATCAGGATGGGGACGACGATGGCGAACTGCAGCCAAGCGGCGCGGGCGGGAATGCCGTGCTCGTTGAGCTCGACGATCTTGCTACCAAAGACACCCTTGGGGATCTCGGTGAAGAAGACCTTGATGGGAGCGGAGGTCCACATCATGAGGGAGCCCAACGTGGCGGCAAGAAGGATCAGGCCAATGACGCGCGTGGACACTTCCATGGGAATGCCAAAGTGGGCAAAGACAGCGCCGAATACGTCGAAGATACCGGTGGAGATGGCAACGCCGCCCTCGGGAATGAACAGGTTGACCAGCAGCGAAGCGCCTGCATACAGAAGGCCGATGGTCAGGCCGGCGATAACGACGGTGCGCACGAAGGCCTTGACGCCACCCTTAAGATCGTTAAGGAACACGCCGACAGACTCAGCGCCGCCAACGCCCTGGATGATCCAGGCAAGCGTACCGAAGAAGCCCCACATAGTTGCGAAGTTGCTCATGTCGGGAGCCATGTTAGCGGGGGTAGGAGCCGTAGCGAACTCGACGCCGCCAAAGGCAGCAGCCAGGGACAGCAAGATGAACACGGCAGTCAGGCCGAGAGCCGCGGTCGAGCCGAAGGAGGAAATGGAACCGATCCACTTAGCGCCCTTGGTCGAAACCCACGTGGCGATAGCAAAGACGACGATCTCGATAATGGTGATCCACAGCTGCGAGAGCTCGGCATTGGCACCAAAGAACACGTAGCTCGCGTAGATGATGACGTTGGGCAGGACGGACGCAAAGTAGAACAGGTTAACGAACCAGTAGCTAAACGCCGTCAGGAATGCCCAGCGGCCGCCCATCGAGGTCTTGACCCATGCGTACACGCCAGACTCGGAGTCCCTGTTGAGGCCGACGAACTCGGCGGTAACCAGGGTATAGGGGACAAAGTACAAAAGCGTGGCGAAGAAGAACGACGGCGCAGCTGCCAAGCCGATGGCCGCGTTGTTGTTGATGATGTTCTTGATACCGAACACGGCGGCGACCGTCATGCCCAGCAGAGCGAACGAACCGATCGTTCCTCGTTTTTCAGAGCTCATAAGCCCTCCCAATCATCCGTTATATCTCATCTAAAACCGTCCGGGCTGCAAGCGCAATCGTGGACGGCGCACCTGCTAAGGGGAATGGGGAAAAGGGAGTCAACAAAGCCATCCCCCTTAACGGCGCTAAGCAAACGCCCAAACGGACGAATACTACTTGTTGGGGAAGGAATAACCTTCAACCGTCACGTGCAGTACCACGACGCGGGGATCCGCGGCATCGGCCACGACACGGTAGGCCTCGTCGATCTCGACGACGGCAACGCCGCCGGCGGGAATCGTCACGGTCTCCCCCGTACCCTCAAAGCGCTCGCGATCGTCGATATCGCTGTAAGCGCGGGTGCAGGTGAGGCCTGCCTTGGGGGCAACCTCGACGGTCAGGTCGCCGTCGAGTGGAGCGAGCACGGCATGGTAGCGACGGTGACCGACCAGATCGGCGGTAGCGGCCTCGTGAGCGTTCACCCACCAATACACCAGCGAGTCGCCGATGGAGTACGCCACATCGTGCTGCAGTTCAGAAACGCCGTCGAGCGCCTGACCGGTTCGCATCCACTTCTTGACGGACTTCATCTGAGCGTCGAAATCGGCGCGCGAGTTAAAGACATGCATGACTTATGCCTCCTTAATGGGTGCCAGCGCCTGAGCCAGATCGGCAGACGTCAGCGGTCGCAGGGACACCTCAAAGCTGAAGCTCTCAAAACGGGTGCGGTAGGAATCGAGCACCTCGGAACCCCAAGAGTTCGAACCAAGGCCGAGCAGCTGGTCGTTGATATTGACCGTGACCGTGTCGCCCTTGACAAGGTCGTAGACGTGCTTGGCGTTATCGATGGCCTCGCAGCTATAGGGCCATGCCGAGAACGAGAACGGGTTGGAAGCGGCGTCGCTCGGACGCGTCACGACCAGACCGTCACCGTGGCTAGAGCGCAGGGCGACCCAACGGGTGCCCTCGCGGTTAGCGCAATCCTGAGGCATAACGTAGGGCGTGAACATGTCGTCGACCGTAGTGCGGTAATGACCGACCGGGTTGGCGCGCAGCGAGTCCGGATAGTTCTCGCCCGGACCGTGGCCATACCACTCGACGGCACGATCGCAACCGGGGACTTCGAAGGAGATGCCGATGCGCGGGATGATATCCGAGTAATCGCCATAGGGCTCGCCGGAAACCTTGAGGTCGACGCGGCCACTCGGAAGCACGGTATAGACGAGCTCGACGCGCATGCCGAACGCGCGGACGGGAGGAGCAATACGCTGGCTCACGGTAACGACGACCACATTGCCGTCCTGCTTCCAAGTAACCTTGCGGGTAGACGTCTGCATCACATCGATGAAGTTGTCCTTCCACAGGGAGTCATACTCCTGAGCGTGGTTGTCGACGAGCGGATGCCAAAAACCAACCTGGGGACCAGAGGCCATGACGTCGCGGCCGGATGCCTTCCACTCGCTCACGGTACCGTTGACTTTGCTGAAGGCCAGCTCGCCGTTGAGGGAGTGAATGCGGATCTCCTGCTCGGTCTCCTCGACCGTAAGCTCAGGACGAGCGGGGGCGGCGATGGCCGGCGCCGGATGGTTGGCGATGGCAAACTGGCTAGCACCCAACTGGAACATCGGCTCGCACCAGACGTGAGCGGCCATGGTGTAGGCGCGCACGGTCAGCAGGGTCTCGCCTACCGCGGCCTCGTGAATCACTAGCGGAAGCTGGACGGACTCGCCGGGGGCAACCGCACCGGGCATGAGCGTCTTGCGGCAGACCACGTCGCCGTCCACCAGGGTCTCGGCCGACAGGCACACATCCTCGAGGGTGGTAAACCAACGCTTGTTAGTGACAGTCAGCTCGCCTGCCTCGGCGTCATAAGCCATGCGGACCGGGCAGATGACCTGGCCGTACTCGGTAAGGCCCGGGCTCGGCTGCTGCCAGGGGAACACCATGCCATCGATGCAGAAGTTGCTGTTGTTGGGGTAATCGCCGTTGTCGCCACCATACATATCGTAGGCAACGCCGTCCTCGGTCACAGCAGCCAAACCGTGGTCGCACCATTCCCAGATAAACTGGCCTTGGATGCAATCCCAGCGATCGAAGACCTCCTGATACTCGGACAGGCCTCCGGGGCCGTTGCCCATGGAGTGACCGTACTCGCAGTTGATGCGCGGCTTGGGGAATGGATGCTCACCAAAGTCGTTCATCTGCGACACGCGGGAGTACATGGTGGAGATAACGTCGACGGTATCGGCGTTGCGATCCTCCTCGTAGTGGACCGGACGACCGTCGAGCTCGTGAGCCTTGGCGTACATCGCGCGGATGTTGCAGCCATAGCCGCTCTCGTTGCCCATCGACCACATAATGATGCAGGCGTGGTTGCGCTCCTGCATCACCAGGCGCTCAATGCGGTCGACGTAGGCCGGCTCCCATGCCGAGTCGTCGGTCACCAGGGCGATATTGCCGATATTCTCGAAGCCGTGGCTCTCCATATCGGTCTCGGCGACCAGCATGATGCCATACTCATCACACAGCTCGTAAAAGCGCGGGTCGTTGGCGTAGTGGGACGTGCGCACCGCGTTGATGTTGTGCTGCTTCATGAGCTCCAGGTCGCGGCGCATGCGATCGAGGCCCACGGCGCGGCCCTTGTGATCGTCGTGATCGTGGCGGTTGACGCCATGCATCTTAAAGTAAGTGCCGTTGAGGTAGATATGATTGCCCTCGACCGTCACCTCGGCAAGACCCTGGCGATGCGGGACGTACTCGCTGACCTGGTCACCGTCGTAGACCTCAAACGTAAGGTCATAGAGGAAGGGATCCTCGGGATTCCAGAAGTGGGCATCGGTCACGCTGCACTCGGCATGGCCGTCGACGCACTCGCCCGTAGCCACCACGTTCTCGCCATCGCTGAGCGTATACACAACGCGGGTAGCGCCCTCGACCACCGTATCGAGCGTGATCAGAGCGGCATCGCCCTCGCGGTGCGTGCGGAACCTAAAGTCGACCAGGTGCGCGGCGGGACGCTGCATAAGGTACACATCGCGGAAGATGCCCGATGCCCACCACATGTCCTGGTCCTCGATATAGCTGCCATCGCTGTACTGCAGAACCTTGACCGCAAACAGGTTGTCGCCCTCGACAAGCGCGTCGGTCACGTCGAACTCGGCAGACAGGCGCGAACCCTTGGTCATGCCGATAAACTGACCGTTGACGTACAGCTCGCCATAGCTCTCGATGCCGTCAAAGCGAATGATCTCGCGAGCGCCGGCAGGCACGGCGGGAAGGTTGACGATGCGCTGGTACACGCCCGTGGGATCGTCAGAGGGAACGAACGGCTGATCCACCGGGAACGGGAAGCCCTCGTCGGTGTAGGCAAGGTTGCCATAGCCGTCTACCTGCCACAGGTGCGGAACCTCCACGTGATCCCACTCGGGCTCGTACGTGGAGAGCTCCTCGTTGGAGACGGCAGCGGGGCCCTCAAAGAGGCGGAACTGCCACGAGCCGGACAGCTGGACAAACCCGCGCGACAGCTCGCGGCTGTACGTTGCAGCGAGATCGGCGGTCTCGTAACCCATAAAGTACGCATGGGGTGCCAGGCGGTTCCTGTGGGTGAGCGCTTGGTTTTCCCAATCGTTAATGGCGTCCATGGTGATGCTCCTTCGTCATCGTAGTGATTCTTGTGCAACCGGTTGTCCTTATCTTAAGGGCGATGCAAAAAACTGTGCAACCGGTTGTCCGCTGAACGGTCGATTTGGCCGGGTTAACGGTGTAACCGGTTGTACAACCGCGACACTTATGTCACCCTGAGTATCGAAACTCAGCGCAAGACATCGTTCTTAAGCTCGTAGGCAACCCCCACGCCCGCTGATATCTCACCCATACGAGACGTATTCGATTGCGGCTTGGTTGCAAAACGACACCGGTCACCGGATATCATGAACGCTGTTCAGGCGCGCTATAGTAAGCTGTATCCGCACCAGCCCGTATCAGCGACAACATCGACCGCATTCTCCAGGAGACGCCATGACCCAACCAGTTCGCACCGCACCTACGCTTGCCGAGGTTGCCGCAGCTGCCGGCGTGTCGCGCTCCACGGCATCGCGCGCTCTCAACGATTCGCCCCGCATTAGCGAGGAAACCAAAAGACGCGTCCGCGCGGCGGCCAAGGAAGTCAATTTTGTCCCCAACGCTCGTGGCCGAGCGCTCGCTGTCGGGCGCACGGAAATCATCGCCGTGCTCGTGACCGAGCCCCTGAGTGAACTCTTCAGCGACCCCACCTATAGCGAGTTTTTGAGCGGCATTACCGAGGAACTGTCGGAGTCGTCCTATCTGCCCGTTATCTTACAGGCGTCTTCTACGCATGAGCGCAACCGCGCACGCGAGCACTTTGAGCGCCGCTCGTTCGACGCCGTGATCGACGTCTCCCCCTACAAGGGCAGTGAGCTGCTCGAGGTGCTGCGCGAGTTGAACGTTCCGACCGTATTGTGCGGCCAGCTCGAAGGCCATCCCTACCGTGATGTGTTCTCGACGGTCTATTCAGACGACGAAGAGGGCGGACGCTTTGCGGCGCTCGCCATGAAGAAGCGCGGGCGCAAGGATATCGTTGCCGTGCTGGGACCTCAGGACAACCCCGCCGTCATCGATCGCCTTCGCGGCTACCGTGCCATTTTGGGCGAAAGCCTTCCAGACGAGAATGTCATCTATACCGGATGGAGCAGCGGAGACGGCTACCAAGCCATGCGGCGGCTGCTCGCGCGCGAAATCTACGCCGACGGCGTGCTATGCGGATCGGATCGTATCGCAACCGGCGTTATCGCCGCGCTCAACGAAGCCGGAATCAACGTGCCAAACGACGTTTCGGTCGTGGGCTTCGACGACCACGAGGTCGCCACTCGCACCGCCCCCGCGCTTACGACCATTCGTCAGCCGCTGCGCGAAGAAGGCCGCGCGGCCGCGGGGATCGCACTCGATATGATCAACGGTGCCGAGCCCACCACCACCGTCATGCACATGCAGCTCGTTCAGAGAGACTCGCTGTAAAAACTGGGATGGGCTTTCCGCTCGGCCCGGCCTCCCCAAGCCCTCGAAACATCGACGCATAAAAAACGAGGGAAGGCACGCGTCCTTCCCTCGTTACAGGCACTATGTAGCCGCTCTCCTACATCAGGCGCAGGCTGACGTCCTTGAGCTGGGCGCCGGAAACGGCACTCGGAGCGCCCGACATAAGGTCGGAGCCGCTGGCCGTCTTGGGGAACGCCATGACGTCGCGGATGGAATCGGAACCGGTGAGCAGCATGCATACGCGGTCCAGGCCCAGAGCGAAACCGCCCATCGGGGGCGCACCAAACTTGAGGGCCTCCATGAGGAAGCCAAACTGAGACTCGGCGCGCTCCTCGGTAAAGCCCAGGAGCTTGAGCATGGACATCTGCATCTCGGCGTTGTGGATACGCATACCGCCACCGCCGGCCTCAAAGCCGTCCATGACAAAGTCGTAGGTGCACGAACCGGCTGCCAGGGGATCGGCCTCGATCTTGGCGATGTCGGTCTCGGTCGGCAGGGTAAAGGGCTGGTGCTCGGCAGGATAGGCCTTGCGATCCTCGTCCCAATGGAACAGCGGGAAGTTGACGACCCACAGGAAGTCGTGACCCTCGCGCTTGATCTCGAGCGCGTTGGCCATGTGCGAACGCATGCCGCCCAGGATCTCGTCAGAGAGCAGGCGCGGGCCGGCGGCGAACATCACAAGGTCGCCGGGCTCGACGTCCATGCGCTCGCGCAGAGCCGCCATCTCCTCGTCCGAGAAGAACTTGACGATGGGGCTGTTGATGGAGCCATCCTCGCGGAAGGCGATCCATGCCAGGCCCTTGGCGCCAAACGTGGAAGCCACGCCGGCGAGCTTATCGATCTTGGCACGTGCCCAGGCACCGGCGCCCTTGGCGTTGATGGCCTTGACGACAGAGCCCTCCTCGTTTGCGGCAGTCGCAAAGACCTTGAACTTGGAGTTGGCAAAGATGTCGGTCAGGTCGACCAGATGCATGCCATAGCGGGTATCGGGCTTGTCGGAGCCATAGGTGTCCATGGCCTCCCAGTAGTTCATGCGACGCAGCGGCGTGGGCATCTCGACACCCATGCGGCCGAAGGCATCGGCCAGGACCTCTTCGAGCGCGCTCATAACGTCGTTCTGGTCCACGAAGGACATCTCGATATCGACCTGAGTGAACTCGGGCTGACGGTCGGCACGCAGGTCCTCGTCGCGGAAGCACTTGGCAACCTGATAGTAGCGCTCGACGCCACCGACCATAAGCAGCTGCTTCAGGAGCTGCGGGGACTGCGGCAGGGCGTAGAAGTTGCCCGGCTGAATACGGCTGGGAACGATGAAGTCGCGGGCGCCCTCGGGCGTGGACTTGAACAGGGAGGGCGTCTCGACCTCCATGAACTCACGGTTGTGCAGCGCCTCGCGAATGGCAAAGGTAAAGTCGGAGCGCAGCTTGAGGTTGGCCATCATCTCGGGACGGCGGAGGTCCAGATAGCGATAGCGCAGGCGAGTGTCCTCGCTGGTCTCGATGCCGTCCTCGATCTGGAACGGCGGGGTGACGGACGTGTTGAGAACCTCGGCGTGGTCGGTCAGGACCTCGATCTCGCCGGTCGCGAGCTTGGTGTTGGTGGTCTCCTCGCCACGGGAGCGCACGACGCCGTGGATCTTGATGGGCCACTCGGGACGCATGGTCTCGGCGATCTTAAAGGCGTCGCCGTCGGAGTGCTCGGGGTCGAAGGTGAGCTGCGTGATGCCCTCGCGGTCGCGAAGATCGCAGAAGATAAGGCCGCCGTGGTCGCGGCGACGGCTCACCCAACCGGTGAGGGTGACCTCTTCGCCCACGTTCTCGCGGCGAAGCTCGCCGCAGGTACGGGTGTGCATGGAATGCTCGTCGATGGGACGGGTCTGGCTCATACCAGTGATCCTCCTTTATGGATCTGTGCCGCCCCGTGTCGTTCCGGGCGGCGTCGTACAGATTTGCCCAGCCTGCGTAAACCGCGCAGCCAGACATGGCGTTCTATCTTATCGCACCTGTGTCGATGTGCCGCGGAAAAGTAGCTCCTGCCCAAAGACTTGACGGAGACGAAACAATTGACGCACCGCGGCACCCGCCCGCGCTCGTCACGTGCGACAATATGCCCCAATAAAACAGCACTTGGAAAGGCCCGTCATGACTGCACGCCTCATTGTTATGGATATCGACTCCACGCTCATCAACCAGGAGGTCATCGACCTGTTGGGCGAGGAGGCCGGCGTGGGCGAGCAGGTAGCGCAGATCACCGAGCGCGCCATGCGCGGCGAGCTCGACTTTAAGCAGGCGCTCGAGGAACGCGTGGGGCTGCTTGCCGGCTTGGATGAGAGCGTATTCGAGCGCACCTTTGAGCGCGTGACGTTTACCCCCGGCGCGCTGGAGCTTGTGCGCTCGGCACACAGCAAGGGCTGGAAGGTCGGCGTGGTAAGCGGCGGCTTTCACGAGGTCACCGACAAGATCGTGGCCGCCGCGGGCATCGACTTTTGCCTCGCTAACCGCCTGGAGGTCGTGGACGGCAAGCTCACCGGTAAGCTGGCGGCAGACATCGTGACCAAGGAGTCCAAGCTCATCCAGCTGCTGGATTGGGCGGTTGAGTGCGGTGTCGACATGGCCCACACCGTCGCGATCGGCGACGGCGCCAACGACATCCCCATGATTCAGGCCGCGGGCACGGGCATCGCGTTTTGCGCCAAGCCCAAGACGCGCGAGGCCGCCCCGTTTGCCATCGACGAGCGCAACCTGATGCTCGCCATGGACATCATCCTGCGCGACTAGCCGATCTGTCTAACAATTGAATCAGTCTGTCCTATAGTTTCCGAACAATTTTGTCTTAGTGTTCGGAAACATACCCTTTGAGTGCTAGACTTTGCGCCGTCGAAGGGAACATATATGGATAAGCGAGATCTTGAGCAGTTGCTGAGCGATGTTGCCGGCGGAGCAGTCGCCCCGGCAGACGCCCTCACGCGCATCCAGACGGCGCCAACCGCCGATCTGGGTTTTGCGCAGCTCGATCTTTCGCGCGGGGTGCGCCAGGGAGCCGGCGAGGTTGTCTACGGTGCCGGTAAAACCGCCGAGCAGATTGCCGCCATTATCAAAGCACTGCGCGATGCCGGTCAGGAGCGCATCCTGGTCACGCGCCTGGATGCCAAAAAGGCAGCCCGCACCTCGGAGCTCCTCGACAACGACATCGACCTGGGATATGTCCCGGACGCGCAGCTCGCCCTCGTGGGCGGCAAGCCCTCCCCCACCGGCAACGGACGCATCGTCGTCGCCTGCGCCGGCACGAGCGACCTGCCCGTCGCCGAAGAGGCGGCACTGACGGCCGAGTTCTACGGCAACGAGGTCAATCGACTCTACGACGTAGGTGTCGCCGGCCTGCACCGCCTGCTCGCTCATGCTGAGGAACTTGCCCAGGCGCAGGTGGTCATCGCCATCGCCGGCATGGAAGGCGCCCTGGCGAGCGTTATCGGCGGCCTTGTGAGCTGTCCGGTCATCGCCGTCCCCACCAGCGTGGGCTATGGCGCGAGCTTTGGCGGCGTGGCCGCACTGCTCGCCATGCTCAACTCCTGCGCCAGCGGCGTTTCAGTCGTCAACATCGACAATGGCTTCGGCGCCGCCTACCAGGCAAGTCTTATCAATCATTTGAGCGCCGGCACGCCCTGCGCCCGTTAAGGAGCATTTCATGTCCAACCATCAGCACACGCTTATCATCGACGGCACCTCGGGCATCAGCGGCGACATGACCGTCGCAGCCCTGCTCGACCTGGGCGCCAGCGAGGAGCACCTGCGCGAACAGCTCGCCACGCTGCCGGTCGGCGGCTTTGAGATTGCCGTCACCCGCGTAAACAAGCATGGCATCGACGCCTGCGACTTTGACGTTCAGCTGGCAGAGGAGCTCGAGAACCATGATCACGACATGGCCTGGCTCTACGGCAACGAAGCAGCTGGCGAGCACACACATGAGCATGAGCATCATGATCATGGCGAACACGAACACGAGCACCGCCATGAGCACGCACATGGCCACGACCACGACCACGAGGGTCACCATCACGCCCACCACCATCACCACCGCTCTTTGGCCGATGTCACGACGATCATCGACGGCTCACAGCTAAGCGATGGCGCCGAGCGTCGCGCGATCGCCATCTTTACCGCGCTCGCCGCCGCCGAGGCCAAGGCTCACGGCAAAACGCCCGAGACCGTCATGTTCCACGAGGTAGGCGCCATCGATTCCATCGTCGACGTCTGCTCGGTCGCCATCTGCCTCGATGACCTGGGTATCGAGGATATTGTTGTCGAGTCGCTCTCCGAGGGTCACGGCACCATCCACTGTGCCCACGGCTTTATGCCCATCCCGGTGCCCGCCGTCGTCAACCTATGCCAAGCAGGCAATATCGCCCTCACGCCCGCACCGGTCGCCGGCGAGCTCGTGACGCCCACGGGCGCCGCCATCGTCGCCGCACTGCGTACGTCCGAGCACCTGCCAGTCCGCTACCGCATCGAGGCCGTCGGCTACGGCGCCGGCAAGCGCCCCTACGAGGACTGCTCCGGCACGCTCCGCTGCCTGCTCGTTCACGCGGACGCATAGCCATGGACGCCCGCAAGGCAAAAAGCCGCGCCGCCATCGTTTCGGCATTCTCCGAATTGCTGTGCGAAGAAGACTACGGCAAGATCACCGTCGGCGACATCATCGCACGCGCTCACGTAGGCCGCGCGACATTCTACGGTCTCTTTAAGAGCAAAGACGACCTACTGTCCGAGCTCGTGAGCGACATCTGCACCCACGCCCTCGACGACGATGGCACACCACTCGACGACCCACTCGTGCAGGTCGAGCACATTCTCAACAACCTCTGGGAGCGTCGCCAGGGCGTTCGAGCCCTCGTAGCCGGCGCCGGCTCACGCGTCTTCGCCGACAGCCTACGCAAGACCATCATGTCACGAGCAGCCGAAACCGTCCCCACCGACCCAAACGGCCCCGCCGCCACCATGGACCGCAGCTTCCTACTACACCACATAGCCTCAAGCTTCGTAGGAATGGTCCAATGGTGGGCCTGGCACAACTTCGAAGCAGACAAAACCGACGTAGCCAAAGACTACCTATCAGCCATCAAGCCCCTCTTCAACTAAGTAAGAAGCTCATCCCAAAGCATCGCCCCAACCCAGGCCGCCACGCACCCCAAAGTGTCACTCGCACCTCAAAGCGCCTAACAACAAAGTGCCCACCACATCCAAATTCAGATATATATGTTGGTTGCTTGTTCGAACACAACTGGATTCCCGCAGGGTCCGGCATAGGTTAACTTTTCGCCGCACTCCGCAGGACGCAAGAAGCTCTCGCCGCACGAAGTGCGCAGCGAGAGCTTCTTGCATGTCCGAGGACGCGGCGAAAAGTTAACCTATGCCGGACCCGGGCGTTATATCAATTGTCTTGGACTAGAACATGCCCAAGAAACCATGCACAAACAGCGCGGCCAGAGCGGCACCGACAAACGGTGCGATGCCAGGAACAAGCAGGCCGTACTTCCAGTTGTTGTCAGCCTTGTTCTTGATCGGCAGCACCTGATAAGCCATGCGAGGACCAAGGTCACGAGCCTGGTTCATGGCGAAGCCGGTGATGCCGCCCATGCCCATGCCAACAGCCCAAACGATCAGACCGACGCAGATGGCAAGCATCAGAACGTTCTCGCCGGCGCGGCTAGCGGCAGCAAGGATGGCGCTGATGAACACAAAGGTGCAGATAGCCTCGCAGAAGAAGTTACGGGCATAGTTCGTACCCTCGGTGGTGGGGTTGGTCGAGAAGATGTTGCGCTGGGCAATGGGGTCGACGACGCCCTCGGAAGCCTTGAACTCATCGGCATACATAAGCCAAGCGATTACGGCGCCCACAAAGCCGCCGAGCATATCGGCAATCATGAAGGGGATGCAGCTGCTCCACGGCACCAGGCCTACGATGCACTGGGCAAGCACCATAGCCGGGTTCATGCACACGGCGCCGCCAAAGACAAACAGGCAGACCGAGATGCCAAAAGACCAAGTGGTGATGGCAAACATGTGGCCGGAGCCCTGATACTTGGTGCCCTTAAGCACGGTATCGCAGTGCACGCCCACGCCAAAGATGATCATGAGGGCCGTTGCGCCGAATTCGCAGAGGAGTTTGGTAAGCATAAAACCTTATCTTTCTTGTCAGTTATAAACGATTCGTTTAGGCCGCGCGCTAGTGCTGAGCGACAACAACGCCCAGGCCATCGGGAATGACGGCCACCTTGGCATCGGCACCCTTCATCTCAAAGGCGAGCTTGAGCGCCTCCTCGAGGGTGTTGACCGGCGTCATGTGCATATCCTTAATCATCTGGTGATCGCACAGGTCGGTGACCATAATCACGGGGTGATGCGCCAGGATGCGGGCAAAGATCTGGCTCGTCCACTGGTCGGGCAGGGTCTCGTCCTTAGGACGGTCGATGCAGGCGCGCTCAAACTCTGCCGGATCGTTGTCGGCGATGTTGTGATAGAAGCCCTCGCCGCCGTGACCGTCGGCACAACCGGCGACGTCGATAATCACACCGCCCTCGGGAAGCGTGGCCTCGGCAGAGCACATGCCCTTCACGGCCTGGTAGATGTTCTGGTCGAGCGGGTAGCCGCCGTTGGTGGTGATGGCAATCTCGCACTCGACGGGCTCAACGCCGGCAAGGCTCTTCACGAACTCGCAGCCAGCCTCGTGTGCCTTATGGATGTCGCCGGCGAAGGAGCCAATGACCTCGTGCTTGCCGTTGAGCACCACGTTGAGCACAAAGGCAAGGTGAGCCATCTCGGCAGCGGCAAACATGTCCTCGCTCACGTGATTGTGGCAAAGGTTGCCTGCACGCGAATGAGAATCGTTCACAAACTGGCCGTTGTGGTTGTACATGATGGTCTTGTAGCTGGCGATGCCAGGCAGGACGGACTTGCGGCTGCCGGAGAAACCAGCAAAGAAGTGCGGCTCAATAAAGCCCTCGGCAAGCAGCAGATCGCAATCGACGGCAATCTTATTGATGATGCACTCGCCACCAGAAGGCAGGGTGCCGATCTTTTTCATCATGCTGTCGTCAGTCGCGACGTGCATAACGATTTCCTCGTTGGCAACGATCTCCTCGCCGTACTTGTTGACGAGCTCCTCGTGCGTCGACGGACGGTGCATACCCGTAGCAACCACAATGCGAACGCGCGCCCCAGGCGCAGCGGAATGGATGTGATGCAGCAGAATAGGCATCGTCACACGCGAGGGAACGGGACGCGTATGATCGGAGCTAATGATGACAATATCCTTCTTGCCAGCACAAAGCTCCTCGAGCGAAGGTGAGCCATAAGGGTTGGCAAGCGACTCCTCTACCAGTTCTTCCTGCGATTTCGTGGTCTTAAACTCGTTTTGATGACCTTCCATCACACCCGCGAAGTTCTTATCCTCGAGCTCCAGATGCAACGTCTTGTGGTCAAACGGCAGTTCACATTCAAACAATGACGAGCGCCCTCTTCCTTTCAACTGACACACTAGATAAACCGTTGGAAGGATACGCCGCTCACCGAAAAACTCCACCGTCCACCGAGTCGTTAACATAACGTTCATATTTGACCCACAACAAAACGGCCGCGATCCCAAACGGGACCGCGGCCGCTACAGTCGTAAGGCGAGAAGCGCGCCATTCTTCTCCTCAGCTTTAATCCCAGAAGACCGAGGACGAAGGGACCCGATGGGTCTCCCTCTGAATGCATTCCGCAGCACGAAGCCCCCTTATCCGCAGCTCCGAAGGAGCAGGATAAGGGGGCTTCAAGTGCGAGGACGCATTCAGAGGGAGACCCATCGGGTCCCGGTGAGAGCCACAGGGCTATCGATTACCCCGTGTTCTGCAAACCTGCCGAGACGCCGGTCACAGTCGAAAGAATCAGGCTCATGTACTCGGCCTTCTTCTCCTCGGCCATCTCATCCTGGTTCATACGCACCTCGCGAAGGGCGCGGACCTGGGCGATGGACAGGGCGTCAACGTAGGGGTTACGCACGCGAACGGCGCAGCCGAGCACGCGACGGCGCTGCAGCGGCCACTCGTCACCGACGATGGCAAGAACCCACTTACGCGTGAGCTGCATCTCGGTAAAGACCTTCTCGGACAGATCCTGGCGATCGCCCAGGTGCAGATACATCTTGGCGATGCGCTGGTCGGTCTTGGCGATCGACATCTCGATGTTGTCGATAAAGGTGCGGAAGAACGGCCACTCCTGGTAGGCAGCCTTGAGCTGGTCAAGGTCGCCCAGCTGCTCGCAGGCGGTGCCCAGGCCGTACCAAGCGGCCAGGTTAATGCGCGCCTGACTCCAGCTGAAGATCCACGGAATGGTACGCAGGTCGTCGAGCGACTTGGCGCCCAAGCCGCGCTTGGCGGGACGCGAGCCAATCGGCAGCAGACCGACCTCGGTCAGCGGCGTCACGGTCGAGAACCACGGTGTAAAGTCCTCGGTGTTCAGCAGGTTCAGATAGCGCTCGTGGCTTGCGGCGTTAAGCTTCTCGGCCATATCCCAGAACTTCTGCGTGGTCTCGGTGTTAGTCTTCTCGACACTCGGGGCCGACTGCAAAAGCGTTGCGGCGGCAACGGACTCAACATGGCGCTGAGCCAGCGTGCGGTTGCCGTAACGGGCAAAGATGACCTCGCCCTGCTCGGTGAGCTTAAAGAAGCAGTTGACCGAACCCTTGGGCTGCGCCAGCACGGCCTTGTTAGCCGGGCCGCCGCCACGGCCCACGGCACCGCCGCGACCGTGCATGAGCACCAGGTCGATATCGTTCTTCTCGGCCCACTTGGCAATGCGCTCCTGCGCGGAGTGCAGCGCGAGCATGGCCGTGGTAGGACCGGCATCCTTGGAGGAGTCGGAATAGCCCAGCATGACCTCCATGCGGCGGTTGGTCTGGGCAAGGCGCTTTTGCACCACAGGCAGCGTAAGCATCTGGTCGAGCACGTCGACGCAGCCCTCGAGGTCCTCGAGCTGCTCGAACAGCGGGATCACGTCGAGCTCGGGGACATCCTCCTCGTGTGCAAAGGACAGGTGGGCAAGCTCAAAGACGTCGGCCACATGCTGGGCGCTCTTGGTGAACGAGATGATGTAGCGGTGCGCCATCTTCTTGCCGTAGCGCTTTTGGATGGAACCGATAGCGCGGAAGGTATCGATGACCTCGCGCGTCATGGGCTGCAGGTCGCCATGGATACCGTTCTCGTGGATATCCTTGAGGGCACGGGCATGCACCACGGAGTGCTGACGGAACTCCATCTCGACCATGTGGAAGCCGAAGGACTCGACCTGCCAGATGATGGTCTGGACCGGGCCGTAGGCGGCACGGACGGCACCGCAGGCAGCCAGCGAGCGCTGGACGACGCGCAGGTCATCCAGGAACTCGTCGGCGCTGTGATACATGGTGTCGGTAATACGGCGCACGGTGGCGTTCAGACGATCGGCCATGACGAGCATGACGGCGCGATGCGGCTCGTGCTCGGAGATCAGTTCGGCACGTGCGGTGTACTGGGTGCTCATCTCGACCTGATGGTTCCACAGGTTGATGAGCTCGGCAGACGGCTTGCTGTAGGTGGCCTCGAGCGTGAGGTTGCGGCCGATGCGGCGGCACTTGTCCTCGAGCTTGAGCACCATGTGAGTGAAGTACTTGGCGGCGACTTCGCGGCTCACCTTGGCGGTGACGTTGGGGTTGCCGTCACGGTCGGAACCGATCCAGCTGCCGGGATGGAAGAACGCCGGGCACAGCGGCGGCACGGTACCGGCCTTATCACCCAGCACCCAGTCGTCAAAACGACGGTAGATAACGGGGATAACGTCGAACAGCGTGTTATCGAAGATGTCGATGATGGTATCGGCTTCCTCGACCGGCGTGGGCTTCTTGAGCGCGATGGGGCTCGTACGCACCAGGGCGTCGATCTCCTGCAGCATATGGCGCTCGTTCTCCACCAGGTCGGAGCCGCCCAGACGCGGACGCTCCTCCAGCAGGTTGGAGATACGGCGAATCTTGCCCTCGACGGCCTTACGACGGGCCTCGGTGGGATGTGCGGTAAAGACAGGGTGGAACTCGAGCTTGTCGAGCAGCTCGTTGGCGCCCTCGACACCCATCTCGTTTACCAACTGGTGATAGGCGACGGTGAGTTCGTTGGCGGGATCGACCTCGGTATCGGTCGATGCGCCGGCCTCGCGCTCACGCAGCTGCGCGACACGGTAGTTCTCCTCCGACAGGTTAGCCAGATGGAAGAAGCTCGTAAAGGCGCGGACGATAACCTGCTGCTTATCGAGCGGCAGGCTGTCGATCAGATCAACGACCTCACGAAACGCCACGGCGGTGGGCTCGTCGGCAGTGGGCACGCCCCGCTCGTCGACGGACTC
>URBB01000012.1 GCA_900545835.1 uncultured Collinsella sp.
GCGCGCTCGGGCGGCGCGCCAGGGAGATAGTGGACGAGATAGTCGAGAGGCGCGGTCTCAAGAAGGAGTAACATCGGGACTTGCAGCGACGGACCTCGGGACGCTCTTACACCACGTCTGCGCGCGCCACCTAGACCTCGGGTTCAACGAGGCGATTTTGACCCAAATACGCTGTTACTAAACTGGTAACAGTACTCATATTTGGCCTTTTTTGACCACGGGTCCTCTTGTTGATGTCACGTCGTTGCTTCGTACGGGTATCCTAATGCCAACGTGTGCCTATCAGAGGAGAGACCATGCTGTTGTCCGGTATCATCGCCGCCCTTACCAGCCTTTTGATCCCCATCATCATTCTGTTGCTGCTGCTTCCCAGCGCCTGCTATGTCGTTGAACAGCAGCATGCTGTGATCATCGAACGCTTAGGCAAGTTCAACCGCATCGTCAACGCGGGCTTCCACATGAAGGTACCCGTGATTGACCGCAAGGCCGCCACGGTGAGTCTGCGCACCATGAAAAACGGTTTTGGCATCGACGTTAAGACCCAGGACAACGTGACCATCGGCCTTGAGGTCTCTGCTCAGTACCACGTGAGCTATGACATGGGCGCCGGCCCGGCAGATTCGGGCATCTACAAGAGCTACTATATGCTGCAGGAGCCCGTCGACCAGATGCGTGACTTCATCACCGACGCCCTGCGCTCTTCGATTCCCGTCTACACACTCGATGAGGTCTTTGCCAAGAAGGATGACATCGCCAAGGATGTCAACGCTACCGTTTCCGAGCAGATGGCCGCCTACGGCTTCACCCTCGTGTCGACGCTCATCACCAAAATCGCACTGCCGACCGAGGTTGAGAACTCCATGAACGACATCAACGCTGCCCAGCGCAAGCGCGCTGCGGCACAGGAGCTCGCTGAGGCCGACCGCATCAAGCGCGTCACCGAGGCGACCGCCGAGGCCGAGGCAATGGAAAAGGCGGGCGAGGGCATCGCCAACCAGCGCAAGGCCATCGCGCTGGGCATCAAGGATTCGCTCGAGATCATCCAGGAGACGGGAGTCGGTAACGACGAGGCCAACCAGCTGTTCATGTTTACGCAGTGGTCCGAGATGATGACGGAGTTCGCTCGCACGGGTAAAACCTCGACGGTCGTGCTGCCGAGCGATTTCTCGCAGTCGGCCTCGATGTTCGAGCAGATGCTGACAGCCAGCAAAGTTCAAAACGATTCGAAGGAGTAGACACGCGTGAAATACACCGTCGTTTGCGTCGGTAAGCTCAAGGAGCGCTTTTGGAAGGACGCGTGCGCCGAGTACACCAAGCGCCTAGGTGCCTATGCCAAGGTGGATATCCGCGAGGTGGCCGATATCGACCCGGCTAAGGCGGGCGGCGTGGATGCCGCGCGCGACAAGGAGGGAGCGGCGATACTTGCAGCCCTGCCGCCTCGAGCGCATGTGATCCTGCTGGCCATTGAGGGCAAAGAGCGCTCGAGCGAGGAGCTTTCGGCGCGGCTCGATGATCTTATGCTGCGAGGCAATAGCGACATCGCCTTTGTGATCGGCGGATCGGACGGCGTGAGTGATGAGGTGCGCGCCCGCGCCGACGAGATGCTCAGCTTTGGACGCATTACCTTGCCGCATAACCTGGCACGCGTGGTGCTGCTAGAGCAGATCTACCGTGCCTGCAAGATCAGTCGTGGCGAGCCGTATCACAAATAGGTCGGCAATACGAAACAATGGCGTGGGACAATAGCTTTCGTTTTGAAGAGCGTGTCTGAGAGGACTATGAGATATGAAGATTGGGTTTGTCGGTTTTGGCAATATGGCGAGCGCTATGGCCGATGGCTGGATCGCTGCCGGTGTAGCCGCGAGCGACATGTGCGCCTGCGCGGGTCGCTACGACGCACTGGTTGAGCGCTGCGAGGCGCGCGGCATGGTCGCCTGCCACGATGCCGCCGAGGTTGTCGCCGCATCCGATATCGTGGTCGCTGCGGTCAAACCGTACATGATCGAGAAGGTATTCGCCCCGCTCAAGGATGCTCTTGCCAAAAAGGTCGTTCTGTCGGTTGCCTGGACCTGGGACAGTGCCAAGTGGGAGCAGGTCCTGCCGGGCGTCGCGCATATCTCGACGGTGCCCAACACACCGGTTTCGGTGGGCGAGGGCGTCATCGCTTGCGAGAAGGCTTCCACGCTTAGTGATGAGCAGAGCGCCGTGGTGCTTGATCTGCTTGGCAAGCTCGGTGCGGTGGTCGAGCTTGATACGAGCCTGCTGTTCGTGGGCGGCACGGTGGGTGGTTGCGCTCCGGCATTTGTCGCTATGGCAATCGAGGCCCTGGGCGATGCGGCGGTCAAGCACGGTATCCCGCGTGCCGATGCCTATCGCATTGTGAGCCAGATGGTGCTAGGTACGGCAAAGTTGCAGCTTTCAACTGGTCAGCATCCTGCGGCGATGAAGGATGCCGTATGCTCGCCCGGTGGCGCCACCATCAAGGGCGTCGTTGCGCTCGAGGATGCCGGCATGCGCAGCGCCCTGGTCAAGGCAATCGACGCAACTCTCCAGTAAAACCGACCAAAAAAAGGACGGGTTTATTTTTGGCAGGTATTTTCTGCGGTTTTGTCCTTTTAGCGAAAAGCGCCCCGCAACTGGCTCAATTCCAGTTGCGGGGCGCTTGCGTTTGCCCAGATAAAACAGACCAAAATAAACCTGTCCCTTTTTGGCAGGTTAGTCCCAGAAGCTGCCTTCCTCATCCTCGGACTTGGGTCCGCGGTCGACGTACATCTTATGGGTACGCTTCTCCATTACAAAGGCAAGAATCGCAAATAACAGGATGCCGCCGGCGAAAAGGATGGCAAAACCGGTGCGGGTGCCAAACAAAAAGGAAAAAACTGCGTCCATTGGGTGCCTTCTTGCGTAGTTGAGTTGGGTCGTAAACGCTCATAAGTATATACTTGCCCATACATGTACAAGGTTGCAACCTAAATGGAATGTATATCGCCGGAGGATCTAATGCTTGATATCAAGTTTGTTCGCGAGAACCCCGATGCCATCGATGTCGCCATGGCTAACCGCCAGACGTCTTGGGATCGCGAGAAGTTCTTTGAGCTCGACGACGAGCGCCGTGCCGTCATCACCGAGGTCGAGGAGCTCCAGGCTACGCGCAATGCCGAGTCCAAGAAGATCGGCGCCCTGATGAAGGAGGGCAAGAAGGACGAGGCCGAGGCCGCCAAGGAGGCCGTGCGCGCCGTCAACGAGAAGATTGACGGTCTGGCCGAGCGTCGTACTGCTCTCGAGCAGGAGCAGTACGACTTCATGGCTCACCTGCCCAACATTCCTTGCGAGGCCACGCCGTACGGCAAGGACGAGGACGAGAATATTGAGCGCCGTCGTTGGGGCACCCCGCGCGAGTTCGACTTCGACTTTAAGCCGCATTGGGATCTGGGCACCGATCTGGACATCCTCGACTTCGAGCGCGGCAACAAGCTCTCCGGCAGCCGTTTTACCGTTCTCGGTGGCGCTGGCGCCCGCCTGGAGCGCGCCCTCATCAACTTCTTCCTCGATACGCACACCAGCCGTGGCTTTAAGGAGTGGTGGCCGCCCATCGTCGTCAAGCGTCAGACCATGTTTGGCACGGGTCAGCTGCCCAAGTTCGAGGACGACGCCTATCACGTCTCGGGCGACAACTTCCTGATCCCCACCGCCGAGGTCGTGCTCACCAACCTGCACGCCGGCGAGGTCCTCGACGCCGACACCCTGCCGCGCCGCTACACCGCCTTTACCCCCTGCTTCCGCGAGGAGGCCGGTTCCGCCGGTCGCGACACCCGCGGCATCATCCGTCAGCACGAGTTCGACAAGGTCGAGATGGTCAAGTTCGCTAAGCCGGAGGAGTCCGATGAGGAGCTCGAGAGCATGACCGCCGAGGCCGAGTACCTGCTGCAGCAGCTGGGCCTTCCGTATCGCGTGATTAGCCTGTGCACCGGCGACTTGGGCTTCTCTGCCCGTCAGACCTACGACGTCGAGGTCTGGCTGCCGAGCTACAACGCCTACAAGGAGATCAGCTCCTGCTCCAACTGCGGTGACTTCCAGGCTCGCCGCGCCAACATCAAGTATCGCGACCCCGAGAACTTCAAGGGTTCGCGCTACCTGCACACCCTCAATGGTTCCGGCCTGCCGGCCGGCCGCACCATGGCCGCCATTCTGGAGAACTACCAGAACGCCGACGGCACCATCACGATTCCCGAGGTTCTGCGTCCTTACATGGGCGGCCTCGAGAAGATCGAGCCGGTCGCGTAACTTGCCTGCATAGGGGATATGCAAGGGCGCTCCTTCGGGGGCGCCCTATTTCGTGCGTAGGTCCATACCATGCCGTGCGGACAGCTCAATAGAAAACACACGAACAACTGTTCTGTATACAGCCATCTACCTGCTATGCTTTTGCTAAATAAGAGCGAGAGAAAGGGGACGCGATGGAGCTGTTTGATGATCGGGTGGTTTTGTTTGAGAGCGACGAGGGCGGGGAGTACCTGCTTGTAACGTGTGAGCCGTCTGGCATGGGTGGCCTGGTGCTTCGGCAGACGAGTGAGGGTCCGTTGACCCAATGGTGCTTTGAGGAGTCGCCGCATGTGGTCGAGACCTTTGTGACGCATGAGGCGCTTGTTGTCCTTGAGCACTTCTATGGCGTTGGAACTTCTAATCAGGTGGCCCGAATGCTGAGCATCTCGTTTGCCGACTACGACTGTGCGCAACGGGTGCGGTCGCTTCTGGGGGAGCTTGGCGCCGGGTTCGATGTGATCGAAAAGCCAATCGATCGCACGAGAAGCGCCGATGCTTGTGGTGCAGCGTGACAAATTGCGGCCCGCGCGAAAAAAAGTTTGAGATTTTGCTTGACTCTAACGAACTAAAGTGGTTTTATATGTCTTGCGCTGCGGCGTTACCTCAGCTGGATAGAGGGTCTGACTACGAATCAGAACGTCATAGGTTCGAATCCTATACGCCGCACCAATTGAAATTAAAAGCCTCCGGCGACGGGGGCTTTTCTTTTACGTAAACACCGCATGGATTCGAACCTCGGTCAAAGGGGACTATTTCTCATCGACTCGTGTAAGATTTCGAGTATGCGCCTCGGTGAGCCCGTGGCGCGCTCTTTCTTTAGACGGCCGATCAGGGTGATATTTCGTGGCAGAGCGTCCGACATACAAGCTCAGGTTTCTCGATCCCAAAAAGCGCTTTCCGGCCATGCCCGAGCAGCCTGCGGGACGCTCGTATGGCGTGGTTTGGAAGCTCTTTGGCGAGGACCCGCATGAATCATGCTATGTCGTCGAATTCGTCGGCAAAAGCCATGTGTCGCTTTTGGGCTACGTGAGCGTTTCGGGTGAGGTCTATAAGGTGGACCGTCCCGTTAACGAGATGTCGCTGCCCGACGATCCCGACATGCAACTGATTCTCGACGAGTCCGATTCCAACATCGGTGAGATTGCGGTCAGGGGTGCCGATGGGACGATGCGCTCCCGGGCGCGAGTCATCGGCTCTCCCGAAGGAACCATGCGCGAACAATCCGATCGCGAGACGTGGAATTCGACGCGCAGCCTTCGCTACGGCGAGTTCATGGCCTCGATGTTCTTGCGTTACGTGATATTCGCCGATTCTGAAAACTCCATCTCAAGCACGGCAAACGGTGACGGCCTCGACGAGGGCATGAAAAATGCCGTCGACAAGATCAAACTTGTAAAACTCCCCGAGCCGGTTGAGGTACTGCTGGGTTTTGATTCCACGCCGCTGCCCGATGCAATTGAAACGTTGCTCTACCGCATTGACCATACAGATAATCCAAGTGGCATTGAGCGCTATGCCGCCGCTTTGATGGGCGAAGTTAATCTGCCACGCCTGCGCACCATAGCGGCTAAAACCGAAATGAGCCTGGCGCGCATCGATCGCTCGAGGCTCTTCTATCTCAATTTTGACCGTAGCCCGCTGGACCAGGACGAGATCGATACCCTGCTTGCCGTCGAGTGCCGCCTGAACCGCCTATCGGGCATCCTTGAGCGTATTGGAGCAGGGTTGGGCCCCGTTGCCTCGTCGCCAAGCTTTGAGGGCTGCTCGCTCTTCGACCTATGGCATATCAGCAAGACGACAAACGACGTTCCTCGCTTGCTCGAAACGCTGTCGAATGACAACCCGTGGGCCAAGCCGGGGACGGTTGCGTGCCAGCCGGGTGGAGAGTGGGACGTTCGCACCCGCTTTGCACGTATCGTAGAAGCGCTCAACGTGATCACGCGGCTCGATTACACCTATCGAGCGAACGTCGCCGAGGGCATCATGCTGGTGCGATTTGGCCGCACGGTTGTCGATGCTATGCCGCGGCGCGAATACGATGCTCAAGATGACGCCTGGCGCGAGGTAGATGAGCCTAAGCGCGCAGCATGGGCCACCGAGCACGATGCGCGTATTGCGCTTACACTCGCGGCGGCTTGCTTTGCTTCGGGTGCTCGCATCACGCGCTGCTACGTGCAGATTGCGGCTCCCGACGGCGAGCAGGGCGAGCGCGTTGTTAAAACGTACTCCTTTGGCCGTGCGGCTTATCTGGCCGATTGCGTTTCTGTCGCCAAGGATCTTGAGAGCATGGATATGGACGACATGCCCTGCAAGCATTTGCTCGAGGCATATGAGGCAGATGCGCCGGACATGATTGAGCCTGCAGAGGTTCACGCCCGACCACGCGATGACCATCGTCCATTGCCGCCTGCGCTTCGCGATCTGCTGCTCGCTGATACGGCTGACGAGCTTGAGGTCATGGAGGAGGACAACGATCCGTATGTCGCCCGTGTCGTCGAGCTGCGCGAGCAATCCAAAATTGACCGAGCCGGTGCTTTCGAGGGCTTTTCTCGCCTTGTCGAGGAGCTGGAAGCCAAGTGTACTGTTGCTGAGCTTTTGGCGACGGGCCCAGTGCAGACCCAGTTCTGCGACAACCAGCTGGTGCGCATGGTGCTGCCGGTGATGGAGGAGGACCGTTCCGTGCGTATCCTTCGCGCTCCCGATGCGCTGTATTTTGCCCAGCACGAGATTTGCAGCTTTTACGCCGAACAAGAGGACTTTGAGCGTGCGCTGCCCGAGGTGCGCCGTCTCTACGACTTGGCGCGCTCGTCCATGCAGTCTCACTTTGCCCTGATTAACGTGCTAGCACGCCTGGAGCGTTATGACGAGATTATCGAGGTAGCGCGTCACGGCCTGCGCATTGCCAGCGACCGGCCTTCGATCGGTTACCTGTTCTATCGCCTGGCATTCGCCTACTGGAACTGCGACCAGCTCGAGCTGGCGCTGGCATGTTATCGCCTGGTGCCGTGCGGCGAGGAGTCGGGCGGCAGTGCGCAGGAGGAAATGCAGGGCCTTATGAACGAGATGGGCGTCATCAAACCGCCCACGTTTGAGGAGGCTGTCGAGACCATCCGCAAGGCAGGTCTTGAGCTGCCGCCGGTGCCCGCCGTGACCAATCAACTCGCGGATGCCGCCGTGCAACTCGTCGACAACGGCTTCTTTTTCTTGGCGCGCGGCTGCATCTATCAAATGTGGCGCACCATGGGTAACGATGAGCTCGGCTCCCTCAACCGCTCGCTGGGGTAGGGGCGGCATAGAAGGGCTGGACCGCGCTTGTCATCCCATTTGCTCACCATGCCGACAAAACGAAGGGGCTACTGCTGCCGGCGTACCGGGAACATTTGCGTATAGATAAGGTATAACGAATTAAGTCGTAGCGAATTAAAGTACGAATTACTGTATCGAGCAGGTTGCCGACAAATTGAATGGAGCCATTTGTATTTGCTCAAGTGGGTGGCTCCAGCAGGACCGGTAAGGTCAAAAGCGGCTAGGTCTGCTAAACCTGTTAAACTCTGCTAAAGTTGCTAAACTTTGTTAAAGTTGTTAAAACTAGCAGAGGAGGGTCGAATGTCGAAAGCCATTAATCCCTTTAAGCCAACGGCGGGCATGAATCCGCCTGAGCTTATCGGACGTGACGCTGTTTTGGATGATTTTGCCGAGGCCCTTGAGAATGGTCCTGGTGCTCCCGATCGACTCATGCGCATCTCGGGCGTCCGAGGCACAGGTAAAACGGTGCTTCTCAATGCATTGGGTGATCTTGCGCGAAAAAAAGGATTCGAGGTTGTTGACGTCGCCTCGAATGCCGGTTTTTGCAGTAGAATCCTCGAGGCTCTACAACGAAATGTTCGTCTTGAGTCAATGTCGATTTCCCCATCAATTCTAGGAGTCAGCCTTGGCTCCGTTGAGGTATCGAAGTCGGCATCTCATCTGGGCGAGGCAATGTACGATGCCGCGAAGCGCGGAGGTCTGCTCATTACGCTCGACGAGATTCAGGATGCCTCAACTGAGGAAATGCGCGAGCTGGGCAATGAGATGCAGCTTTTGATTCGCCAAGGGGCGAATGTCGCTTTTGCATTCGCCGGCTTGCCAACATCGGTGGATGGCGTGGTGGTTGATGATACCCTTACCTTCCTTCAGCGGGCAAAACATATCGAACTCACTCGTCTCTCCGATTTTGAAGTCGGTGGATCGCTTGAGGATACAATGAGACGAGCGGGCAAGGAGCTCGATGAAGACGCCGCTGAGCTATTAACAAAGGCTTCAGCAGGCTATCCCTTTATGGTCCAGTTGGTCGGATATTACGCTTGGCAGGTTGCTGCGCGCAGCGGGGCGGAGAGCGTGAACGAAGGGTCCGCGCGTAAAGGTATCCAAGCGGCTCTTGATAGCTTTAATGCTATGGTGATTGCCCCGGCGCTGCGCAGGGTTTCAGAGCGACAGTTTCAGTATCTCGCGGCAATGGCTCAATGCGAGGGCGATGAGATTGCCAACGGTGATATCGCCAAGAAGATGGGGTTGCCGGCGAACAAGGTCGGCTCGTATCGTAAACGTCTCATCGATGCGGGGTTGATTGAGCCTGCGGGCTATGGCTGTGTTTCGTTTGCAATTCCGTATATGCGCGACTATTTGTTGGAGGCGGTGCGGGAAAGGTAAAAATGGAATCGCTCCAAATTCCCTCTTGCCCATCCTTGGCTGTTTGGTTACTATAGAACGGCTGTTACGGAGAGCTGACCGAGAGGCCGAAGGTGCTCGCCTGCTAAGCGAGTATGCCCCAAAAGGGCATCTGGGGTTCGAATCCCCAGCTCTCCGCCAGTTTAACTTTAAAGAAGGGTCCCATCGGGGGCCCTTTTTTATTATCGAGAAAGGGCGCTGGGGATTCGAACCCGAGAGGGCACGGGCGTTAAGCAAACGCGAAAGCGTTTGTAGCCCGTGGGCGAAAAGCCGCCAGGCTTTGAAGCCGGAGGGCATGCGTAGCATGCCCGGACATCCCCAGCTCTCCGCCAGTATGAATTGAAAGAAGGGTCCCATTTGGGGCCCTTTTTTTAATTAGGAGAATGTTAACTGGGGATTCGAACCCTCAAAAAATGAGGCGCCCCGTTGGACGCCTCCTTTCAGCGAGTGTATTGTTCTTCGATCTTACATCTCGGGCGCCTTGGCGACGGTCTCGCTTTCTGCCGTGAGTGGGCGGTTGTCGATGCGGCGGCCCAGGCGGTCGAGCTTCACAAGGAGCCACTCAATGGGATTCGGCCCTGCCCCTTCCTCGTCGGCAACCAGGTCCATGACGGCGATCTTGGTGCCGTCCTGCTTGAGCGTAACGCTGCCCACCTTGTCGCCCACATGCACCGTGCCCGAAAGATCGTCGTGGCTAACCTTTTCGGTCACCTCGCCGGCAAGGGAAAACACGGTCGCTTGCGCCGTAGGATCGGCGAGTGTGGCGTCGATCGTCTTATCCGTCCAGTCGGTTTGGCCAATGCGCGCCATAAGCGGGTTGCCGTTGGCGGTCTTTTCCTGCGTGTTGGCGATCGCGACCGTCACCTTGTGACCGTAGTACCAATTGGCAAGGGTTGCGGTATCGGTAAAGCGCTGGTCGGTGGTGGTGGAGTTCAAAACGACGGTGTAGATCTCGTCACCATCGCGGTTGTAGGCACTCGTAAAGCAATAGCCTGCATCGTCGGTGGTGCCGGTCTTGCCACCGATGTTGCCATCTTGGCCCAGCAAATAGTTATGCGTGTCCATGGAATGCGAATGGTCGGTGCCGTCGGCGCCCGTGACCTCGATCCAGGAATCCTCGCTCGCTACGACCTCGCGGATCGTGTCGTTTTTCATGGCCTCCTGCATCATCAGCGCTACGTCGTGTGCGGTTGAGTGCATATCGCCAGCCCACTCATCAAAGTCCAGACCATGCGGGTTTTCAAAAAACGTACCGGTGCAGCCGAGCTTCTTAGCGCGCTCGTTCATGGCCTTCACAAATGTGGCCTCGGCGTCTTTGGTCTTAGGGTCGATCTTCTTGCCCACATATTCGGCGAGCACGATGGCGGCGTCGTTGCCCGAGGGAATCATCAGGCCGCGCAGTGCCTGCTCCACGGTAAGCTCGTCGCCTTCGAGCAAGCCGGCGGTCGAATTACCCACGGTGGCCGCGGCGTTGCTCACTGTGACCTTCTCGTCCATCTTGCAATTCTCGACGGTTAGGATTGCGGTCATGACCTTGGTGATCGAGGCAATCTTGACCTGCTCATCGGCGTCGCGGGCATAGTAGACGGTGCCGTCTTTGCCCATGACGAGGGCATTGGTCGCATCGATATCGGGCAGGTTTTCGGCCGTGATACCGCGCACATCGGCGGTTTTGCCGCAAACATTGTCGGTCGTGAGCACTTGGGCGCCGGCGACGGTGGGCACGCCAGCGGCAAGGGCGATAGCGCAGACAAAGCCGGCGGCAAGCTGGGCTGAGCGCTTTGCAAAAGAGGTGAGGGACTTCACGGATTTCGCTTTCGACGGGATGGTCTCTTCTGAAACTAGAGTATATCGTTTGCCGGCGTCGGCGATCATCGCGTGCGTGCGTGACCCACATCCGCGCCCGAACGGGCACAAGGGTGCTTAAGGCCGACTTAATCACCCACGCTTGTTGTGTGTGACGGGCGCCCCCTCGGGCATAATGGAGCGCGAGAGGAGCACGCATGAACGAGCGCATACTGGTAGTTGATGACGAGAAGGCCATTGCCGACCTAGTGGGCATCTACCTTACAAAAGAAGGCTTTGACGTCCAGATTGCCTATAGCGGGGCCGATGCTGCCAAGGCAATCTTGGAGCAGGAGTTCGATCTGGCGCTGCTGGATGTCATGCTGCCCGATATCGATGGGTTTGAGCTGCTGCGTACGATCCGTTCCAGCCATACCTATCCTGTGATCATGCTGACGGCGCGCGATGCCCAGCAAGACAAGATCGAGGGCCTATCGCTTGGCGCGGACGATTACGTGGTTAAGCCGTTTCGTCCGCTGGAGCTCGTCGCGCGCGTGCACGCTCAGCTTCGCCGCTACACCAGCTACGGTAGCCGTGCACAGGCGGCCGAGTCGCCGACCATTCAGCTCGACGGCTTGGAGATCAACCGCGACGCTCGTTCCGTGACGGTGGACGGTGCACCGGTACGCCTCACACCCACCGAGTATTCAATCTTGCTGTATCTGGTCGAGCATCGCGGCAGCGTGGTGGCCGTGGAGGACCTGTTCCGTGCGGTGTGGAACGAGGATTTTATGCCCGGCTCCAACAATACGGTGATGGTGCACATTCGCCACTTGCGCGAAAAGATTGGCGACGACGCACAAAAGCCGCGCTTTATCAAAAACGTCTGGGGCGTCGGCTACATAATCGAATAACGCTTTTCGCTTGTGAGGATCTTGATATGACAAAAGACGATAGACAAGCGTTCGAGGTGCCCGATCGACTCTTTGAATACGTGAGGTCGGTCGTCGACAACCGCGCGCTTGCAACGGTGCTGCTCTTTTTGCTGAGCCTGCTGCTGATTGGCATTGATAACATCGCTGGAATCTTGGCGGTGCTGCTTGTCGGCTTTTTGCTGATCGATCGATTTGAGATCGTGCGCCGCTGCATGGTGATTGGCGGCGCCGCGTGGGCCATGACGTTGGCGATTGGCGCCATGGCGCTCGGCGGCATCGAAGGGCCGGTGCTGTTCGATGCCGGCTTTGTATTCAACATGCTTGGCTTTGTGCTGGCGCTTGCCGCGTGCGTGCTGTTCTTGTGCGGCCGCGCCCTGTACTACCAGGGCTACGAACAGGGCGAGCAGCATGCCGATTGTGTGCTGGCCGCTCGTATTCAAGATCGCCTGATCGATCACCCCGACACCTGGGACAACATTGACGGCGACTTCTTGGAGGTCGAGGGCGCCCTTAACCGCGTGCGTGACCGTGAGCGCAAGGTGCAGCAAGCTCTGCGTGACGAGTCGCATCGCAAGGACGATTTGGTCACGTACTTGGCACATGACCTACGCACCCCGCTTGCCAGTGTGGTGGGCTATCTTTCGCTGCTGCAAGAGGCTCCTGAGCTGCCGGTTGAGCAACGTGCGCACTTTACGGGCGTGGCTCTCGACAAGGCGCACCGGCTCGATGCACTCATCGAAGAGTTCTTCGATATCACGCGCTTTGACTTCCACGATATCGTGCTCACGCGCGGCTATGTTGATCTGGGGTTGCTGCTGGCTCAGGTGGCTGACGAGTTCTATCCCATCCTCAACGAGCAGCATAAGGAAGCCCAAGTTGATATTCGCGAGGACCTGACGGTGCTCGTGGATGGCGACAAGATGGCTCGCGTGTTCAACAACATCATGAAAAACGCCGTTGCCTATAGCTATGAGGGCTCGACCATCACGATCGAGGCCAGACGCCGGGACGGCGGTGGCGTGCGCGTGCGCTTTATCAATCAGGGCGATCCCATCCCTGAGGCAAAGCTCAAGGTGATCTTTGAGAAGTTCTATCGCCTGGATGCGGCGCGTGCGACCAATCGCGGCGGCGCTGGACTGGGGCTTGCCATCGCCAAGGAGATCGTATGCGCGCACGGCGGTACCGTTGCATGTGAATCGACGCCCGAACACACGATATTCACCATCGAGCTGCCCGCCGCATAGCCAGTGTGCCCTTACAAACACTTGACAATGCGCTCACGTGCATATGAGCCGCGATTCCTACTATCGATACTGCTGAATTGATATCGATGTGGAGGTATGCGGTATGACGGCTGCTGCGGCTGTGGAGCCCACGGAGCTTGAAGAACTCATGAAAGCGCAGGCCGAGGCCGCGCACGAGCGCGAGGTTGGGGATGCGACTCGCCCCACGGCAGAGGATCTTGCCGCCTCGCCGACGCGCATCGATGTCGAGGGCCTCGACCTGTTCTATGGCGACCATCATGCGCTCAAGGACGTGAATATCAAGATCCGCGACAAGCAGATCACCTCGTTCATCGGGCCTTCGGGCTGCGGAAAGTCCACGTTGCTGCGCTGCTTTAACCGCATGAACGACGGCATCAAGGATTGCCGCATCGAGGGCAAGATTGCGCTCGATGGTCAAGATATCCTGGGCGATTACGACATCTGCCGTTTGCGCCAGCGCGTGGGCATGGTGTTCCAGCGCCCCAACCCGTTTCCCATGAGCATCTACGACAACGTCGCCTATGGGCCGCGCGGCATGGGCGTGCGCGATCGCGCTGTGCTGGATGGGCTGGTCGAGGATTCCCTGCGACGCGCCGCCCTGTGGGACGAGGCCAAGGACAAGCTCAAAGAGTCGGGTCTGGGTCTTTCGGGCGGCCAGCAGCAGCGTCTGTGCATCGCCCGCGCACTTGCCGTGCAGCCCGACATTCTGCTGATGGACGAGCCGACCTCGGCACTCGACCCTGTGTCGACGCTGGTGGTGGAGCAGCTGGCCTGCGAGCTCAAAGAGACCTGCACGCTCGTGGTCGTTACGCACAATATGCAGCAGGCGGCGCGTATCTCCGATTCGGTCGCATTCTTTTTGCTGGGTGAGCTGGTGGAGCACGCGCCCACCGCGCAACTCTTCAAGAATCCGACCGATCCGCGCACGGCGGATTATTTGACGGGGCGTTTTGGCTGATACCATCTAGTAAAGGTACCTTTAGGGTTAAGATGCGGTCATGCCGGCCGCAAAGGGGTTCAACATGATCTATTACGTCGAGGACGATGACAACATCAGGGATTTGACGGTCTATGCGCTGCGCAAGCAGGGGATTGAGGCCGAAGGCTTTTCGTGCGACGGTGAGTTTAAGGCTGCCGTGGCGCGACGGGTACCCGATGCCGTCCTGCTCGACATCATGCTGCCCGATACCGATGGCTTGGCGATTATGCGTCGACTGCGTGCCGATCGCCTGACGGCGACGGTGCCCATCATGATGCTTACCGCCAAGGATACCGAGCTCGACAAGGTGATGGCGCTCGATGGCGGTGCCGACGATTACCTGACTAAGCCGTTTTCGCTCATGGAGCTCGCCAGCCGCTGCCGCGCACTGCTGCGTCGCGGCGGCATGGTCAAACAGGCAAGCGATGTGCTCAGCGTGGGCGACATTGTGCTCTCGCCCAGCCATCGTGAGGTGACTGTTGCCGGCGAGTCGCTTAAGCTCACCCTGCGCGAGTTCGACCTGCTCGAGTATCTCATGCGCAAGCCCGGCGTGGTCTTTACCCGCGAGTCGTTGCTGCAGAGCGTGTGGGGCTGGGACTTCGACGGCGGTTCGCGCACCGTTGACGTGCACGTGCAGACGCTTCGCCAAAAACTGGGCGAGCATGCCAGCGCCATCGAGACCGTGCGCGGCGTGGGCTACCGCTTGGCCGAGCCTTCTGCCGGTGATGGTGCCGAAGGTGACGACACCGCGGCCACCGCATCGGAGGAGTAACCCGTGGTCTTCGCCCCCCAGGGAAAACATACGCTGTCGCACCGCGTTTTTGTGACGATCTTTGTCTGCGCCATGGCGGTTATCGTGGCGTTTACGGTGCTGGGTGCGTTCTTTGTGCAAAACACCTTGGCGGATGCCACGAGTGCCAACCTGGCGCAGGAAACCGAGCTCATTGCTGCCGCCCTCGACGAGCAGCAGGAGCCCATCCCGTTCTTGCGTAGCCTCGATCGCGAGGACTTGCGCATCACGCTGATTAACAAGGATGGATCGGTTGCCTACGACAACGAGGCGTCGCCTTCCACGCTGCCCAACCATGGCGATCGCCCCGAGGTCATCGAGGCCTTTGAGAGTGGTTTGGGTTCCGCGGAGCGCGCAAGCTCTACGCTCGACGAGATCATGCTGTATCGCGCCGTCGCCCTTGATAACGGCCAGGTTGTCCGCTTGGCGCAGGCCCAGCCTGGCGTTGCGGCGATTTTGCTGTCGATGGTGGCGCCGATGCTGCTTATCGCGGCAGCGGGTGCGGTACTCTCGTTTTTTATGGCGCGCCGCGAGTCCCGTGCCATCATCGCGCCTTTGCAAGAGGTGGATTTGGACCACCCACGCCGTAGCTATGAGCACGCCTATGCCGAGATGGTCCCCATGCTCGAGCGCATCGAGTCGCAGCGCCAGGAACTCAAGCGCCAAATGGCGGTGCTGACGGACAACGACCGTATGCGCCGCGAGTTCACGGCGAATATCACCCATGAGCTCAAGACGCCGCTTACGGCGATTTCGGGCTATGCCGAGCTCATCGCAAACGGCATGGTCGAGGGCGAGGACGACCTGCGCAACTTTGGCGGTCGCATCTATCGCGAGGCGGGCCGCTTGGCAGCGCTCGTCAACGACATCCTTACGCTGTCTAACTTGGACGAGGCCGAGCGTGCAGCTGAGGGCGAGGCGGTGCCCATTGGGTCCACGGAGCCCATTGAGCTCTCGCGTGCCATCTACGCGGTTGAGCAGCGTCTTGAACAGGTCGCCCGTCAGGCGAATGTGACGATAAGTCATGAGACCAAGCCTGTGGTCATCGAGGGCGTGTCGCGCTTGATTGACGAGCTCATCTATAATCTGGCAAGCAACGCCATCCGCTACAATCGACCCGGCGGTACGGTTACGCTGCAGTGCGGCACCAACGACGAAGGCCATCCGTTCCTTGCGGTCGCCGACACGGGAATCGGTATCGCGCCTGAAGAACAGGGCAAGGTATTTGAGCGGTTCTATCGCGTGGACAAGAGTAGGTCCAAGGCGCGCGGCGGAACCGGTCTGGGGCTTGCCATTGTCAAGCATGCGGCCCTGTATCATCACGCCACGCTCGATCTGTCGAGCGAGTTGGGCGTGGGAACCACCATTACGGTGACGTTTCCCATGCAGCAGGACGAGCCATTCGCATAGCGATACAACATAGATATTGATGTAGACGCCGCATTTGACTTTCGGGTGCGGCGTTGTTGTGCAATTTTACGATTGCTTCCGACATTTTTACAGGAGAGCCTGTTTCTTATGTATAGAGTTTGGTCTCGGTAAAAAGATGCGATAACATACGGACAGTTTTGTCAATCCGAACTGGGGAAATGAAAGGCAAGCTGCATGACCCTTCTCGAACTGTTCCAGCTGCTCAAAAAGCACCTCAAGCTGGTCATCACCCTTCCGGTGGTCTGCGCGATCGCCATGGGCATCGTGTCCTTCGTTGCGATGGACAACACCTATACCGCGACGACGAGCATGTACATTCTCGCCAAGACCGACGATAGCGGCCAGATGAGCTACAACGATCTCTCGGCGAGCCAGATGCTTTCCAACGATATCGCCACGCTGCTGGATAGCGATAGCGTTAAGAGCGGCGCCGCCAAGGAACTGGGCCTCACCGATCTGGATGACTACAAGGTGTCTGTTTCCTCCGAGACCACCACGCGTGTCATTACGCTTTCGGTTACCGGCACCGATGCCAAGGAGACGGCTGAGGTCGCAAAGGCCATAGCTAGCTCGGTGAGTACGGTCGCTCAGAACGTCGGCGCTGCCCAGAGCATCAACGTTATCGACGAGGCTAAGACCCCCGAAGCCCCCAGCGGCCCCAAGCGCACGCTGTATATTGCCGTCGCGTTCCTCGCCGGTATCTTTATCGCAGTCGCCTATGTCGTTTTGGCAGACATGCTCAATACCCGCATCCGCGGTGCAGAAGAGGCAGAAGAGCTCCTGGGCATTCCCGTTGTTGGCCGAATTCCGGCTATGAAAGGTGGTAAATAGGCATGGCTAAGGCAAAGAACACCGATAAGCTCGTTGTACAGAATGCCGCCAAGACCCTTCTGGCCAACATCCGCTTTGCGAGCGTGGACGACCCCATTCGCACCATTACCGTCACGTCCTCGATTCCCAACGAGGGCAAGTCTACGGTTTCCATCAACCTTGCCCAGGCTATCGCCACGAGCGGCAAGTCCGTGCTCCTGGTCGAGGCCGATATGCGCCGCAGGTCCCTTTCCGATATGCTCGGCGTTCGTTCGCGCGGCGGACTCTATGCGGTCCTTTCCGAGCAGATCTCCATTGACCAGGCAATTGTCGAGACGGGTCAGAAGAACTTTTACTTCCTCGATGCCGAGCCGCACATTCCCAATCCTGCCGACATCATCGTCTCTCACCGCTTTGCCAAGCTGGTAAAGGCACTGTCCGCCAAGTTCCAGTACGTCATCTTTGATGCTCCCCCGGTTGGCACCTTCATCGATGCTGCCGAGATTGCCAGCCTGACCGACGGCACGCTGTTCGTGGTGCGTGAGGATTTCACCAAGCGCGAGGAGGCGCTCAACGCCATCGGTCAGCTTAAGAAGTCCGAGAAGGTCAAGCTCATCGGTACCGTTATGAACTACTGCGAGACCGAGACCAGCGAGTACTACTACTCCTACTACACCAAGGACGGTAAGAAGGTGAAGAAGGGCTCCGACGATCAGGGGACTTCCAAAAAGGGCATCTTCACCAACCGAGCAAACGTTTAGTTGATTAAGGCTGACCTATGCGTGACATTCATTGCCATATCTTGCCGGGTGTAGACGACGGCGCCGCCGATCTCGATGAGAGCTTGGCGATGCTCGAGGCTGCCAAGCGGGCCGGTGTAACCAGAATCGTTTGCACTCCTCACTGCCGTGATCCCTATTTTGATTACGACAAGATGTGGGATGCCTTTGAGCTGCTGCGTGATAACGCTGACGGTTTTCCGCTTCAGATGGGCTTCGAGGTCAACCATCGAAAGCTCGTTGAACTTGGTATCGATGCCGCGGAGCACTTGCATTTCGATGGAACCAACGAGTTCCTGCTTGAGCTTTCGACGCATGCCGATGCGTATGCGTTTAGAGAGTACGAGAACACGATTTACGATTTGCAGTGCCGTGGCTACCAGGTGATCATCGCTCATCCTGAGCGCTATCGTGCGGTTCAAAAGGATGTAAGCGTGGCGGAGCGCCTGGTCGATATGGGCTGCAAGCTGCAGGCTTCGGCGGACTTTATTGCCGGCGGTCGCTTTGGTCGCGAGAAAAAGCCGGCACAGCGCCTGTTCGATCAGAACCTGTACAGCTTCATCGCGAGCGATGCCCATAACGTGGGTCATTACGATTGCCTGGCGAAGGCTCGCGCGAAGTTTAGCGTGCGCGGAGCTCATTTTCGCTAAAATCTGTCCCTAACGTTCGCATTGAATGAAAGGGCAGCCATGGATATCCAACTTAAGACGGGATGCTTTGATGACGCGGCGTTGGTGCGCCGCGTCATTTTTATGGACGAGCAGGGCTACGAGAATGAGTTCGACGCTATCGACGAGGATCCGAACTGCATTCATGTGACGCTCTATGTAGACGGCGAGCTTGCCGGTTGCTCGCGCGTGTTTCCCGAAGAGCTTGAGCGCGCGGCTGACGCAGAGGCTCCGGTGTCGCCGGCGTGCGACTTGGACGAAGGTGTCGCGGCGGGGGAGACCTACATTATGGGGCGCGTGGCCGTGCTGCCGAGCATGCGCCGTCGCGGTTTGGCGAGCAAGATTGTCGAGGCCAGTGATACGTGCGCGTGTGATGCCGGCGCCAAGCTCATTAAGCTGCATGCTCAGGAATACGTGCTGTCGCTCTATGCCAAGGCGGGCTACACGCAGATTGCCCCGGTGGACTACGAAGACGAGGGCCAGCCTCATGCCTGGATGGCCAAGCGCGTAGATGGCAGATAGGAACGTTCCTTTCCTGCCGGCAGTTTGGGACACTCCTTGGCAATTGGCGCATCAGAGCGCTCGGACATACAGTTTTTCGATTCCGTATGTATATATGCGCGCTAATGGGTTATAAAATCTAAGTCTGAACATAGCAGGTCTGCGATGCGGCTCGGGCAACCGGGCCGTTTTTGCGGACGGGGGTAGCGCGAAAGGACTGCACATGCGTCAATTTAAGACCGAGAGCAAAAAACTGCTCGACCTCATGATCAACTCCATCTACACCAATAAGGAAATCTTCCTGCGCGAGCTTATCTCCAACGCAAGCGATGCCGTCGACAAGCTCAACTTTAAGAGCCTGCAGGATCCGAGTGTCAAGCTCGACCAGGGCGACCTGGCCATCCGTGTTTCCTTTGATAAAGATGCACGTACCATCACCATTTCGGATAACGGTATCGGCATGACCGCCGAGGAGCTCGAGCGCAACCTGGGCACCATCGCTCATTCCGGCTCCGAGGAGTTTAAGACCGAGAACGCCGAGCAACAGGGTTCCGATGTCGACATCATCGGTCAGTTTGGCGTGGGTTTCTACTCCGCCTTTATGGTCGCCAGCCACGTGAAGGTCGTCAGCCGCGCTTATGGCGAGGATACCGCTCACGTTTGGGAGTCCGACGGTCTTGAGGGCTACACCATCGAGGATGGCGAGCGTGCTGAGCACGGCACCGATGTCATCCTGACGCTGCGCGAGAACGAGAAGCTCGACGCCGACGGCGAGGCCGAGACCTACGATCGCTTCCTGACCGAGTGGGGCCTCAAGAGCCTGATTCAGCAGTACAGCAACTATGTGCGCTACCCGATTCAGATGATGGTGAGCAAGAGCCGCCAGAAACCCAAGCCCGAGGACGCCGGCGACGACTACAAGCCCGAGTACGAGGACTACCAGGAGCTCGAGACCATCAACTCCATGACGCCGATTTGGAAAAAGCGCAGCTCCGACGTTGAGCAGAAGGATTACAACGAGTTCTACAAGTCCACGTTCCACGACTTTGACGATCCCGCGCGCACCATCAGCTTCCACGCCGAGGGCACGCTTGAGTACGATGCGCTGCTGTTTGTGCCGGGCCGCGCCCCGTTCGATCTGTACAGCAAGGACTACGAGAAGGGCCTGGCGCTCTACAGCTCCAACGTGCTGATTATGGAGAAGTGCGACGACCTGCTGCCCGACTACTACAACTTTGTGCGCGGTGTCGTGGACTCTGCCGACGTGACGCTCAATATTTCGCGTGAGACGCTGCAGCAGAATCGTCAGCTCAAGGCCATTGCCAAGCGTGTCGAGAAGAAGATCACCGCCGATCTCGAGGACATGCGCGACAACGACCGCGAGGCATACGAGAAGTTCTTTGAGAACTTTGGTCGCGGTCTTAAGTACGGCATCTACTCGAGCTACGGTATGAAGGCCGACGAGCTCGCCGACCTGCTGCTGTTCTGGTCTGCCAAGGAGCAGAAGATGATCACCCTTGCCGAGTATGCCAAGGGCATGCCCGAGGGCCAGAAGGCAATCTACTATGCCGCCGGCGATTCGCGCGAGCGTCTGGCCAAGATGCCCGTCGTGAAGGGCGTGCTCGACCGCGGCTACGATGTACTGCTGCTGACGCAGGATGTGGATGAGTTCACCTTCCAGGCCATGCGTGAGTACGTGGCTGCCGATATGCCCAAGGTCTACGAGGATGACGCTGCTCGCGAGGCTGCCGAGAAGGCAGTTGCCGATGGTGCCGAGCCCGAGGTCGAGGATCGTCACCTGGAGCTTAAGAACGTCGCGACCGGCGATCTTGACTTGGCGACCGATGACGAGAAGAAGGAGGCCGAGGACGCAACCAAGGAGAACGAGGATCTCTTTAACGCCATGAAGGAGGCGCTCGGCGACAAGGTCGAGAAGGTTGCCGTCTCTGCACGTCTGACTGACGCTCCCGCCTGCATCACCACCGAGGGTCCGCTTTCGCTCGAGATGGAGAAGGTGCTTCAGAAGGGTCCCGAGGGCACGCCCGACGGTATGCCCAAGAGCCAGCGCGTGCTCGAGCTCAACGCCAAGCACCCGGTCTTCGCCAAGCTCGTCGCTGCCCAGAAGGCGGGCGATGCCGACAAGATCAAGCAGTACTCCGGTCTGCTCTATGACCAGGCCCTGCTGGTCGAGGGCATTCTGCCCGAGGACCCCGTGGCCTTCGCGGCAGCTGTCTGCAACTTGATGTAGTTCGGGGATACGGCACCGTAACTAGATTAGAACGAGAGTGGATAATCTCCCACTTTTGGCTCGAATGCGGGCTTGAAGTGGGAGATTTTCCACTCTCGTTTCCATTTGAATGATCCCTTGGGGACGGAGGAAAACGGACCACCAGGGGGTCGGTCTGATCCGGTGATCCGTTTTCCTCCGTCCCCAAGGGATCAATTATTTGTCGGGGTTGTGGTTTTGCGACCTGCTGAAATTAAAGATACTGTACAACTGTACGCTAACTTATCTTCGTAGTATATTGCTACCCGCAAAACTCAATACCATTGTGCTCTGAGACGCTAAAGCGCCTACGTACAATGGTTGTCGATAGTACGATTCGATTCAACGACAGGATGGATGGTTCAAGCGTGAGTCTCGGCAGCAAACTATCCGATGCAAAGGTCTCCTTTGCGATATTTAAGCGCGACATTAAGCGACTGCTCGTGAACCCCGTTGCCTTGGTGGTTACCCTCGGCGTGTGCGTTATTCCCTCGCTGTATGCCTGGTACAACATCGTGGCCAACTGGGATCCGTATGGAAACACCCAGGGTATCAAGATTGCCATCGCCAACAACGATCAGGGCACCCAAAACGACTTGGTGGGCGAGCTCAACGCGGGCGACCAGGTCGTCGATCAGCTCAAGGAGAACGATCAGCTGGGCTGGACCTTCGTCGATTCGGCGGCCGATGCCAAGGAGGGCGTCGAGAGCGGTGAGTACTATGCGGCCATCGTAATCCCCAAGAACTTCTCGGATAACCTGGTTTCGATGCTCGACGGCAACTACCATCAGCCCAAGCTTACGTACTACGTCAATGAGAAGAAGAGCGCCATTGCGCCCAAGGTTACCGACACCGGTGCAAGCACCATCGAGGAGCAGATCAACTCGGAATTTGTCTCCACAGTGGGCGAGACCGTTGCCAGCATCGCCAAGGATGCCGGGGTCGATTTAAAGGACAAGGCAACCCAGACTCAGAATTCGTTGGCTGGTTCGGTATCAGAGGCATCCGGTACCTTGGGTGAGGTGCGCGATTCGATTGGCGACATGAATGCCGCCATCGATAAGACGAGCGGTTCCATTGCCTCGGCTGATGCCGCGTTGGCGGGCCTGCAGGGTCAGACGCCCTCTCTAACGCAGGCAATCGCTCAGGGCAATGACCTGCTGGGCGAGGCGCGCGCTACGGCGGGCAACACTGTCGCCTCGCTCTCCAAGGCACTCTCGGAAGGCAGCCTTGCGCTCACCAAGACGTCAGCCTCCGCGAACGCTGCGATTGGAAAGCTGACGGGCGCGGTCACATCTACGACCACCCGCATCGACAACTCGCTTGAGTCTCTCCAAGCGACGATCGACCACAATAAGGCCGTTATCGGGCACTTGGAAATTCTCGTTAATGACACGTCGACAGGTTCCAAGGAAATTGACGCGCGCATTGTATCGACCATCGATTTGCTCCGCGAGCAGAATGAAAAGCTTCAGAGCATCAAGGACGGTCTGTCTGCGCAGTCGAGCGCCATGGCGAATGACGCCGCGGCTGTCTCGGGCGCCAGCGACGCTATCAATAACGCAATCCAGACCGGTGCGACCAACCTTGGCCAGGCCCAGACGGACCTGGGTCAAAACGCGCTGTCGAAGGCTTCGAGCGCGCTTGATTCATTTGCCGCCGTCTCGGGTGATCTGACGGGAATCGTGTCTGGCCTCACGCCTACTATTGCAAGTGCGCGCGGTACACTTTCGCAACTCAACGCTACGCTCGGTCAGGCCAAGACCACGCTGTCCCAGACCGATGCCTCGCTTGCCAAGGTCCAGGACAAGCTTGCGACCGCCGCCAACGACATCGCGGCGCTACAGACCTCCGAGTCCATGGGCGAGCTGGCCGGCCTGATGGGCGTCGACGTCGATGACGTTGCAGACTTCATGGCATCTCCGGTCGAGCTGACCTCAAAGTCAATTTATCCGGTCAAGAGCTTTGGTTCGGGCATTGCCCCGTTCTATACCAATCTGGCGCTGTGGGTGGGCGGCTACGTGCTTATCGCCATCTACAAGCTCGAGGTCGACCGCGAAGGCATCGGCAGCTTTACCGCGCGTCAGGGCTACTTTGGCCGCTGGTTGCTCCTAGTGATCCTGGGCGCGTTCCAGGCCATCATCGTTACGGTAGGCGATCTGGTGATCGGCGTGCAGTGCGTCAGCCCGCTGCTGTTCGTGCTGGGCGGCATCGCCATCTCGTTCACCTACGTCAATATCATCTATGCGCTGTCCACCACGTTTAAGCATATCGGCAAGGCTATCGGCGTCATTCTCGTCATCGTGCAGATCCCGGGTTCGTCGGGCATGTACCCCATCGAGATGATGCCCGGCTTCTTCCAGTGGCTGCACCCGCTGCTGCCCTTTACCTACGGCATCAATCTGCTGCGCGAGACGGTCGGCGGCATGTATTCGTTCAACTACCTGTTTAACCTGTGCATTCTGGGCGTGTTCTTGATCGTGGCGCTCTTTATCGGCCTGCAGCTGCGTCCGCTGCTGCTCAACCTTAACCTGCTCTTTGATAAACAGCTTTCCACGACCGGTATGATGATTTGCGAGTCCAACGACCTGCCGCGCCAGCGCTACTCGCTGCGCACGGCCATGCGTGTCATGCTCGATTCCGATTCGTACCGTCGCGAACTGCTCGATCATGCGGTCGCCTTTGAACATCGCTACCCGTACTACATCAAGGGCGGTTTTGCCGCCGTGGTAGGCGTGCAGGTTCTGCTCTTTGTGCTTTCGACGGTGCTCGATATCGACAATAACGGCAAGATCATCCTGCTTGTCATTTGGATCATCTCGGTTATTGCCATCTGCGGCTGGCTTATCAATATCGAATATATCCGCGCGAGCCTCAATACCCAGATGCGCATCTCGGCGCTTTCGGATGAGGACCTGCGTCGCGAGATGCGCGAACACACGGCCGCCATTCCTGCCGCCCGCCACATGTTTGGCCTCAACGCCAGCGAGCGTGGTGCCAAGGGCGGCGATCAGTCCACGGGCCGCTTGCCGCATATCGGCTCGCACCATAAATCTCAGGGCAGCGACAGCACAGCCACAAATGATGGAGATACCACCGCGCTTGGCAAGCACTCCAAAGGAGGTGAGGCATAAATGAAGAACATCCTGCATCTGTTTAAGCGCGATGTCCAAAACGTGTCTCGCTCCGTGATCGGCTTGGTTGTCGTGATGGGCCTCATTATCGTACCGTGTCTGTACGCGTGGTTTAACATCGCCGGCAGCTGGGATCCGTACGGCAACACCGGCAATCTTAAGATCGCCGTGGTCAACACCGACGAGGGCTACGAGAGCGATCTGATTCCCGTCGAGGTCAACGTGGGCGAAAACGTAACCTCCACCCTGCGCGGCAACGAGAACTTCGATTGGGTCGTCCTCAACGACCGCGATAAGGCGATTGAGGGCGTTAAGTCGGGCGCGTACTACGCTGCCGTCGTTATCCCTAAAACGTTTAGCGCCGACATGATGACGCTTTTCTCGACCGAGGTGAAGCACGCCGATATCGAGTTCTATGAGAACCAGAAGGCCAACGCCATCGCGCAGATCGTGACTGAAAAGGGTTCGAGCGCCGTCCAGAGTCAGGTCAACGAGACCTTTACCAAGACCATCACGACCATCGGCCTTAAGACCGTGTCCAGCCTGCTCGACTATATGAGCACCGATCAGGTGAGCAACTTTATCGCCAATCTGTCCTCGACGCTGGGCGATTCGGTCCAGGACCTGCAGGACGTTCAGGCCAGTGCAACGTCGCTTGCGGGCATTTTGAGTTCTACGTCCGATTCACTGACATCGGCGGGCGGCATGCTCAAACAGTCCGGATCGACCGAGGAGTCGGTGAAGCAGCTCATGCAGCATGCCGAGAGCGGTATTGCCGATTCCGAGCAAGCGCTCAAGTCTGCCAGCGATGCGATCGATGCCGCTATTGATGGGAGCGCAGGTTCGTTCGATAACGTTTCTACCGAGCTCGCAAAGGCATTCGACGCTGCAAACAAGCATGTCAATCTTACGGTGTCTCAGCTCAACGATGGTGCAGTGTCACTCAAGAACCGTGCCGACGAGATTGATGCCACGGCGAATGAGCTCCGTAGTCTTGCTGGCCAGGTGAGTAACGATAAGCTCAAGGCAGGGCTTGAGGACGCGGCTGCTGAGCTTGACAAAACCGCGACGGAGTACCGCAACAATGCCAATGAGCTGACGAACATCGCGACGTCGCTCACGAAGAGCATGGCCGAGGTCAACAGCTCGCGTGCCGAGGTCGACCAGGCCATCGCCGATGCCAAGGCGGGTATCTCGGGTGCCAAGTCCGACTACGATTCTACGTTCTCGGTTAAGGCCAAAGAGCTCAAGAAGACCATTTCGGGCGTTCTGGATTCGCTCAACGGTATCTCGGGCGACCTGGATAGTGCTGTTGCCGGCCTGACCGACGCATCCGGTTCGCTGGCAAAGGGCCTCTCTAAGGCTGCAAAGCTGGTCAACAAGGCTTCCGATCAGCTGGGCGAGGCGTCGGGCAAGATCAGCGCGTTTAAGGACGAGCTCGACGGTGCCCTTATGTCTGATGATCTGGCCACGATCAAGACGATGATTGGCAATGATCCCGAGGGTTTGGCCGTGTCGCTTTCCGGTCCCGTCGCGCTCGATCGCAAGCCGGTCTATCCGATCCGCAACTACGGCTCGGCCATGGCGCCGTTCTACACGATTCTGTCGCTCTGGGTCGGCTCGATCGTGCTAGCGGCCATGATGAAGGTCTCGGTCGACGATGAGCTTATCAACGAGCTCATCCCCGTGCGCCTGCACGAGATCTACCTGGGTCGCTACCTGTTCTTTGGCGGTTTGGCCCTGCTGCAGGCAACGCTCGTGTGCGCGGGCGACATCCTGTTCTTTGGCATTCAGTGCGACAACCCGCTGCAGTTTGTGCTGGCGGGCTGGGTCGCGAGTCTCGTGTTCTCCAATATCGTCTACACGCTTACGGTTTCGTTTGGCGATATCGGCAAGGCGCTCGCTGTCGTGCTGTTGGTCATGCAGGTCGGCGGTTCGGGCGGCACGTTCCCCATCGAGATGACCGGCCCCGTGTTCCAGGCGATATATCCGTTCCTGCCGTTTACCCATGGCATCAACGCTATGCATGCCGCCATGGCTGGCGCCTACCATATGGAGTACTGGATTGAACTGGGCATTCTGGCGAGCTATCTGATTCCGTCTCTGGCCCTGGGCGTCGTCTTCCGCCGCCCGGTCGTCAAAGCCAACGACTGGATCATCGAAAAGCTGGAGTCGACAAAGCTAATTTAGTGCGGCAACGTTAACGCTGATGTAGCACTAATGCCAGCGAGCGAGCCGCATTTGCGCCAAGGTGACGTGAAATGAAAGGGCGCTGACCTTCTGGTCGCGCCCTTGAAATTGA
>URBB01000013.1 GCA_900545835.1 uncultured Collinsella sp.
TCTTCCGGGGCCGGCCGGTCCGGCCCTCAGGGTATCGGGTTCCCACATTCATCCGCACATGTGCGGATGAATGTGGGAGGTGTTCGGATGAAGTCGATAATCAAGGCTGGGGTGCTCACTTTCGACAGTGCTATCATGCCATCGGTAAATAAGACGGTATATGTCCTATAATTGTCTTATCTGTTGTTAATGAGGAATGATTAAGACAATGTACGTCCGCAAAGATCGCCCTAAGGACATTTTTCCAAAGAGACTCAGCGGTTTGATGGAAAGCTATGAAATAGAAAAGGGGCGCAGAGGCATTAGCAATATCGGCCTTGCGCGTCTGCTCTATCAAAAGCGTAACGGTGCCGATGATGCCTCGCTAGCCGATGACCGCTATGCAGTGGAAAGGGAGAACGGCCGCAAGGCGATTGCGAGAAAGATCAGCCGATTTCGAAAAAGAGATCAGTTTCCTCAATGGGATGACCTCGTAGATCTGGCTGACATATTCGGAAAGCCAGTAGGTTTTCTCATCGGGGAGACCGATTGTGATACGTACGAGCTCCAAGATATTGCTGACTTCCTTGGTCTCAGCGGCGAGGCTGTTCTGTCCATCGAGCGTATGACGAGAAAAGTTAGTGCGGAGTGGCTTCCGGAACAGTCTGGCGGCAACGGCGGAGACCATGAGGAATGGGAAAAATACCTCGTGAATGATATGGTCGCGAAGGCGAATGCCGAGCCAGAAGCTTGCAGGGCAGTGCTCAATCGAATGCTGACCGCAGCAGCGTTTAAAGACCTTGTGCTCTGCCTGTCTGAGGTCGGCGATGCCCAATACAATCTGCTTATGGAACGCATTGCAAGTACGGAAATAGAACTGAGAGACGCAGACGTACTCAGTGACAACCACCCAGACTCCATCATGGGGCAAATGGCGGCAAAATCCCGATTCAGGGATGCTGCAACACGCCTGCAGGAAGCGGAAAATGCGGTGAGGTCCAGCAGGTATGCAGCTTATGAATGCCATGTCCGCATCGTTGATGAAATGTTCTCGGATATTACCCAGACTGACGCAAATACCGTAGCCAAAGAGCATGTCAAGCAGAGACAGTCAGGTAACCAGGCGTAGCCGTCGTATCGATACGGAAGTGGGTATAAACCGTCCTGCTGCTTGCATACGTGGTTCCGTTGCCGCCCGTCAGCTTGTAGCAGTTATAGAAGCACTGCGAGTCCGAAACCCCGCTCGAAGGCAGCGCCCAGGTGGCGTCGGCGTAGATCGTCACCAGCGACGAGCACCCCGAGAAGCAGTAGGTCAGGTCGGTGAGCGCAGACGGGTCGAAGCCTCGGAAGTCCAGCTCGGCGGGCGACGAGCGCGAAGCGAACGCGAACCGCACGACTTGACACCTGCGAGGTTGCCCAAACCGGAGACCACCTCCAGCGCCGTGCATGAGTAGAAGAGGTGGGTCAGGTTCATGGTTGCGAACGTCGCCATGTCTGCCGCGAAGGCGATGCGCTCATCGGCCGCCTGGCCTTCACCTGCTGGATTTCGTCGCGCAGGGCGTCCGCCACCTCGGCGCTCTTGGCAGCCTCGGCCACTTGCCCCTCAAGCTCCTTGATGCGAGCCTCCTGCTTGGCGAGAAGCGCCTGGTAGCCCCTCTCCGAGTCCACTGCCTGCGGCTCTTCCGCCTGCGCGACCCCTTCTTGGCCGCCCGCCTGCGCTGCGACCTCTTCCTCGTCGTCGATGCTATGGTCGTCTCCGTCCATGTCGGCCTGCCTTTCGATTGACATAGGCCAGCACAAACGAACCGTCCCTTAACCATGCAAATAGGCTAAAGGTCGGTCACAAAGTGAGGTCATCCAGTCCGTTCGGCAGTTTGTGACCATTAGCAAGAATTAGAGGCAACGCAACGAGCGAACGCTCGATAATGGTCTAGAATATTGGACTTGACATTTGGGAGGCAAGATGGAGACTGTGAACCTTATCCTTGGAATTATCGCGTCTATCGCATCCATCGCCGCCGCCGTCATCTCGCTCCAAAACAAGCAAGAGATCAAGTCAATCAAAAAGAGTCTAAGCGACAACTCGCAGACCGCTACAGGTAAAGTTGCCACAAACGTCGTAGGCAGCAACAACTCGGCGAACATCCATGCTTCGCGATAAGCCAACGCAGACAAGCCAGAGCGCAATTGGAAAGGTCGCCACGAACATAACCGGCGACTCCAATAGCTATGACTCACATGACATAAACATCTACCAGCCCGTCTCGTCTGGCCCGCACCGGCCGCTTACAAAGACGCTCATGTATAAACTCCTGCAAATCATGATTTCGTCGACTGAGCCAACGGGCGAAGATTTCCCCCTTACGCCTCCGCCTCCTATAGAGAAGAAGCTGATTTACAACCACGCACCGCGTTACCTAAACATCATCAACGAGTATTCTGAGAACTACGCTCGTCTCGACAGCGTGATCAAGGAATTCCCCGACAGCGAAGCCATCATCCAAAGGCTGAACAAGATGTTTGTCAATGTGGCAGACGTTCGCGATGACGGCAAGCTGTGCGTAGGAAACGGCGATGCACAGCTCAAGCTCATCGAGAACGAGATCTATAACATGATTGTGAATGACGCAAGCTTTCAGGCTGACGAGGTCCCCGAAGAAATCATCAACCAGTTCTGCGTTGCGTTGATTGCCGTTGCCGTGGCAAAATGCAGAGTCCTTCTGAGGCCAGGTGATGACGATGCTGCTGCTTGATCGCAATAATGAGCCGACGAGCACGGTCTATTACATCGCTGCCGCCTTGGATGGCTACATCGACCAGAACCCAGGCTTGGACGCCGGTCAACTCTATGAGGTAACGGCGAACACTCTGGTCAAGAAAGAAGTGAGCTACGACTTCTTTGTCATGGCTTTGGACTTTCTCTTCCTCCTCGGACGCGTGTCAATAGACGAGAAGGGAGGGCTACATGTTCATCAAGTCGCTTAGAATTCGCAAGACAACAACTGACGAAATAGTTCGCGAGGTCTTATTCCACAAGGGTGCCAACCTCATCGTCGATACCGAGGACTCCGAATCGCACAATCGCGTTGGAAAAACAACCTTCCTCAAGCTCATTGATATCGCAATGGGCGCCAAGGACAGGAAGCTCATTTACACAGACGCCGACACGGGCACGGTGACCGAGGAGCTACGCGATTTCATCGTCACAAACAAGATCGCCGTCGACATGACACTGACATCGGATTTTCCCGATGGCGATGACGTGATTCTCACAATCGACCTCTTCCCGAATGGAAGGTACTACATAGACGGCGAAAAGATGGGGCAGAAAGCTTACCAGCAACGACTCAATGTCTTGCTTTTCGGGAACGAAGCGAATGTGCCCACGTTTCGCCAATTGATCAATTCATTTGTCCGCGTGTCCGTAGGCGGGGATGATAATTCCTTCCTCAAAACCGTTCCCAGCGGCAGCACATCCATCTACCGGAGTGTCTACAACGCTCTGTTCGGCATCTCAGATCCGGCGCTCGACAAAAAGCGTGACGACCTCAACAAGGACTTGAACAAGACGCGTGAGTCCATCAAACGCTATAAGAAAGTCCAGAACGTCGATACGGTCAGCGAGCAGCAGCAGATACTTGCAGGGCTCGAAGCCGAGCATGAAGAAGTCCAGTGCAAGCTTAACAGCATCATCGACGCCGATGTCTACAGGGCCAACCGCGATGAAATCGCGGCTACACGCACCCGATACGCATCTCTGACACTGCAACTCTCAGACATAGACTACAGGCTGCAACGAAATGAAGAGGCCCTGCAGACTGCTATGCAAGAGCGCGGTAGACAAGCCGACGTTAATTTGAGCAGACGGTTTTTCGAGGAAGTCTGTTCGATGATCCCGATGGTGAATGCAACTTTCGAAGAGATGGTCGCATTCAACAACCAGCTCTGCGACAACAAGATTGCCTATTTCGCGAGTGTGGCAGAAAAACTGAAGGCCGAGCGTGCATCTGTGCAACGTGAAATCAGCCAACTGTCATCGCAGAACAGCCAATTCATGTCATTGGTGGAGCAAGACCTCATCGATGAGTACGAGTCGCTTCAGGCACGCCTAGTTGAGCTTTCGAGCAGCATCGGCAAATGCCGAGAAGTAATAGATACGCTCAACAGCTTTGAGGTAGAACAGACCAGCATTGAGGGAAAAATCGCATCGCTTGGCTCGTCTGATGATGGCGACGAGCCGCAATCCAACGATTTTGCTGCAATGATGCTTGCGTTTAACGCATTCTTCACTCCGCTTGCCAGGGAGTTCAACAACGAATCGCCGCTGCTCGTTTACTATGAAGAGTCGAACAAGTTCCCCGTTGCAATACGTGATACCGCTGGCTCCAGCACGGGCACACGCAAGTCACTCATCGCCGCATTTGATTTAGCGTATCAGCAGTTTGCAGAATCAAAGGGCATCAAGACTCCGCGCTTCATAGTGCATGACGTCCTTGAAAACATCGAGGGTAAGGTGTTGCGTGACATAATCGCACGCGCCAGCACAATCAACTGCCAGTACATAGTCGCAGTCCTTAAGGAGAAGCTCGATTCGTCGCTGATACCAGCCGAGGAGCAGGGTAAACTGCAAATCCTGCAGCTTTCGATTGACGATATGCTTTTCACGCGTGGCAAAGGTGTTGCGTCGTAGGAGTGACCTGTACTCTCCTACTCCCGTATCCCCACCGAGAACTCCCCGCCGAAGTTGTTCACCTCGAACCGCTCGTCAGCCACAAGTCCCTCCTTGCTCACACGGCACGCGAACGGAAACAACTCGGCCACGTCCTGCAGTTCCAGGAACGTCCGGTAACTCGACCGGTTTACCAGCATGTCGGCAAAGACCAAAAACCGCGTAAGCTCGTCATTCAGTTCGATGGGCTCTGCAATCACGTAGTGCCCCCGCCTCACGCGCCGGACAACGCCGAACTGATTGAGCGATGCCACAATCTTTTCGGAGCCCTTCAGGATGGTCATGCGCTTGCGCGCCGCCTCAACGCTCTTATTGTCCCGGCCTAGTCAAGTACCCGTTGCCTCTCCTCGACCATCTCGCAGAAGCCTCCCACATCCATGAGCCATTCTTGCTGTGAAGGCGTGTAGGTGGGGAAAAGCTGGGAGGGGATGACGAGCTGGAGCTTGCTGTCACGCATGGCGTTCGTGTAGTCCACGCTCACGGCGGGCTCCAGCGTGATAAGGTGCTTACGCTCGATGCGGTTCGCCTCCTCGAGCACCTGCCTCCAGCGCTCCTTGATGGTCGTCTTCGCACCGAGCATCGTAAGGCTCGAGGAGGGGAACCCCTCATCCCGGTAGCACTCGATTGACGGAAAAATGAAGTCCGGCTTCGACTTTCCCTCGGTGTAGGGCTGTGCGGAGTATCGGATTCCCCTACCCTTGAACAGGAACTCAAGCTGGTGCTCGAACGCTGTGCCCGCGCGGGACTTCCTGCGCTGGAAGGTCGACATGGTGGTCTTCAGAATGCCGTCGACGTCGAGCTGGCCGTTCAAATAGGGCGCAAGGTCTCTCTCAAGCAGATGGCGCTCAAACACCTTGAACAGCAATTCCTCGCGCTCGTAGCACGCGAGCAGGCTTCGATCGGGGTCATCCGCCCAGTCGAGACCTTCAAGGGTTGAGATGGAGTACTCCGTAAAGTCGATGCCCTTCGGAAACGTATGTCCAAACCTCTTGACCATATCGTCCAAGTAGATATCCGCGCTCAAGGGAGCGCGCGTCTCGATACCAATCATGCCGAGGATGCGCGAGGCCACCGCACCGATACGGTTGCGCTCGCCCTTTGATACGGCATAGCCCGAGCGGTCGGGCTCCTCGAAGCCGAACAGCCACCTCAGCTGCGACTCGATGGTCGAGCCTTTTTTAGCGAAGATGATGAGCAGCCCGAGGTCATCGGAGTTGGCGACCACCATGAGGTCGCCAGCGGATGCCTGCCTGATGGCGGGGTTGTCCTTGTAGTAGAGACGGTACTCGGTTCTCGTGGGATGTTTGCGGCGCGCATCGTACCAAGTCACGGTCCCGTCGCACATCTCCGGCTCCGCCTCGTCGCACATGTAGGCGAACGTGGTGCGGATGTCGCGGATGTCGTCGTCACCGAACAGCGACCTCAGCGGCAGCGTGCCGTTGAACTCGTGCTGATTACTCCTACCTGCGTCGATATCGACGTCCGCGAGGGTCTTCGAGACCGCGCCGTCGAAGTAGCTGCTAAGCGCCCCGTAATCCATCCTGACACGCTCCCATCATGAGCTTGGCCACCGACCGTATTACAGGGACCGTCACCGAATTGCCGAACTGGCGGTAGGCCTGTGTGTCGGAGACCGGGATTATGAACCGGTCGGGAAATCCCTGCAAGCGCGCGCACTCTCTAGGGGTCAGCTTACGGGGGTTCTCGCCCTCGCCGCGCGAGACCAAGATCTCACTACCGTCCTTATGATAGCGTGCGGAGAGCGTCCTCGTGGTGTCCGATGGAGTGATAAGACCGTAGCCGAACCCGTTGCCGGCGGCCTCGTGCTTGGCCTTGTATGCTTTCAAATATGACCACAGCTTGTCGGAGAGCACGTACCTCGCGTCCGCATCCTCCTCCAGAATCTCCGCGGCTTTCTGACCACTGTTCGGGCAGTCGAGGTCGTCCCAAGAGAACTCCACATCGTCGCGAAAGCCAACAATGTAGATGCGCTCGCGGTGCTGGCATGTCCAACCCTTGGAGTCCAGAACCTTGTAGTGAACGTGGTAACCGAGCTCGTCCTGGAGGACCTGCATGATGACGTCGAACGTTCTGCCCCTGTCGTGACTGATCAGATTCTTCACGTTCTCGAGCAGGAACGCCTTCGGGCGCTTCTCGTTCAGGATGCGTGCAACCTCGAAGAAGAGCGTGCCCTGCGTCTTGTCTTCGAAGCCCGTAGCGCGACCAAGGGAGCGCTTCTTGGACACACCCGCAAGCGAGAACGGCTGGCATGGAAAGCCAGCGAGCAGCACGTCGAAGTCGGGGATGTCTGAAGCGGCGACCTCACGGATGTCCCCCGCCGGGGTTTCGCCGTAGTTCATGCGGTAGGTCTTCTGCGCAAACTTATCCCACTCGCAGGAGAAGACGCACCTGCCGCCCAGCTCCTGGAACGGCATGCGGATCCCGCCGATGCCCGCGAACAGGTCGATGAAGGTGAAGGCAGGCTTCCCCTCCCCTGCGGGTGCAAAGGGGGCGCGATGGCCGAGGGTGGAGATGTACTTCGACTCGGCTGCGGTGGGCCTTGTTTCGCCTGCCTCCCAGCGGCGCACCGTTCGCTCGCCGTTGGGGCCCATGCCTAGGGCAGCGGCGAATTCCTTCTGAGTCAAGCCGAGCTCCTGTCTCTTGGCCTTTACCTCATCTGCTGATAATTGCATGACGCACCTTCTGGATAGATAACAGGACAATATGTCCTCATTTTGCCACAGGGATGAAGAGATAAACTCGTCAGAATAGCAACCTTGCCCCAAACCATGGGTTTCTCACGTCTCCCACATCCGACAATCCATGTACCACTCAAACCGCGAAGACCCATCTAACCACCGCTGCGTTCTATACGATAGTCGTTCGCCAGGACATTTTTCTGCCGCCGCAGTCATTAGTCCAAGTGAAAAGCGGCAAGCCGAGAACCTCACGCCTCTCCATCATCAATCATTCCATTTCACAAATGACGCAGCGGCGCAATTAGCAACGCGGAGCATGGAACCATGCTATACCCGTCCAAACGATATTGTCCGCGCCCAACAGCTATCAATCAATTTACCTTGGCCTGCTGGCGCAGAGAGTGCAGCCAAGCCTCATGATCATCGTAACAATAAAGAACATGGGATCGCGAGGATTTGCCGAGGCGAATGTACTCCGGCCCCTTACTAGGACAGCGCCAATTTGCAAGGGTCTTCGCGCTTACGCCAATCAACTTTGCTGCCTCTTCACTCGAAAACGCAAGCGGGCGTACGGATTCAACAGCGCATGTCACGCCGTTTGCTCCACCCATAAAGACCCTCAGACTCTCCGATCACACCCACCCGTTACAGATTGAGACAATTTGACGGTACCGAATTCTTGTCAAGGCGTGGTACAATTGTGTCCCAACGCAAAGGAGGTACCTATGCCCACCTGTGTGCCCGTCCGAGACATGAAGGACACCGCTGCATTTACCGCGCTTGTTGAGTCCGAGCGCGACGTCACCGTAACTAAGAACGGCTATGAGGCCATGCACTGCATCAGCAGCGACCAGTATCGTCTCATGCAAGACGAAATCGCCAAAGCCAAGCTGCTGTCTCGTATGATGTTGGCAGAAGACGAGATATCGCAAGGCGACTACAGCGACTACGACTCCTTCGCGACCGCGATACGAGACAAATATGGCCTATAACGTCGTAATACTCGAAAGCGCACAATATGAATACGAGGCTATTGTCAGATACCTTGCTCAAATCCTTATGAACCCACGTGCAGCAGGCAATTTTGTTGCTGAGTTTGAATATCAGCTTGATCTGCTTCGCGAGCAGCCGCTCCTACGGCCCCTCTCCCACATACGAGAGCTGGCGGCACGCAATTATCGATCGTTTACCGTCAACAAATACGTGTGTCTTTACAAGTTTGAGCGCGATACGATCTATATCGCCCATGTCTTTCATCAGTCACAGGACTACGGCCGCCTGGTCTAGCCCACAAACTGAATACTTGGTCCGATCTCCCGCAGCGATAGCTAGCAAATGATCTGCGTGTGCTCCTCGATGGCGGCGCGGTCCTCGGCGGCGATACCCGGTTCGCACACCACGGCGTCCAAGCTGTCCAGGCGGCAGAAGGTGTAGAAGTCGCGCTTGCCGATTTTACTGGAATCGGCAATCAGGTAGCGCGAGTCTGCCTTGCTAAAGGCGAGCTGCTGGATACGGCCCTCGTCCATGTTGGACGTAGATACGTCACCGTCCAAGATACCGTTGGCACCGATAAACGCCGCATCGATGCCCAATGCCCGCAGGGTATCCTCGGCCGTTGGCCCCACAAAAGCGGCGGTGCGGCGACGGTACATACCGCCCACGAGGCACAAATCACAGTCTTCGCGCGCCTCGAGCAGGCTAAACACCGAAAGCGAATTAGTCACGATGCGCAGGCGAAACGCCGGCAGCATCGAGGCCATCTGCTCAACTGTAGTGCCCGTCCCCAAAAAGATGGTCGAGCCCTCCTCGATGAGCCCAACGGCGCGGCGCGCGATCTGCAGCTTTTCCTCGGCATGCTTAGTGCGCTTTTCACTGTGCGAATACTCATGGCGCAACATAGCGTGCGGGCGACTCTGCGCACTACGGGCGCCGCCGTGCACGCGCTCGATCTCGCCCAGGCTTGCAAGCTCCTCAAGGTCGCGACGGATCGTCATGTCCGAGACACCTAACGCATCCGAAATCTCCTTAACCGAAACCGTGCCCTGCTCATCGAGCAGCTGACGAACCTTATCCTGTCGCTCTGCCTTAATCACGATGAATCCTCGCCGTTCTATGCGTGCATATCATTCAAACAGTAACGAACAAATTGTATCAGACCCATGCGCGTCAAAAATGAACGCCCGCACAGCTCCAATCATCACTTTTTTGAGAAAAATACCCCCTGCTTTAGTGGGGTGTAGTGATAATCTCGCCTGTTCGCGCTACAGTTTGTCGGAAATACCTCGATGTTAGGAACCAAATGATCACTTCCGAGCTTTTCGGCACCGCGCCGTGCGGTACCCCCGTTCATCGTTACACCCTCAACGGGCCCGAGATCTGCGTTCGCATTATGGACTATGGCGCCACCGTGCTTGGTGTCGATGTGCCCGACATTCCCGGCAACGTGCGCGATGTGGTGCTGGGCTTCGATAAGCTCGAGGATTACTTTGACAACCCCGCCTGCTTTGGCGCAACCATCGGGCCTGTGGCCAACCGCACTGCAGGTGCCACGATCACCATCGCCGGCACGGACTGGCATATGCCGGCCAACGAAGGCGCCAACAACCTACACAGCGATCTTGAGCACGGCCTGCACAAGCGCGTGTGGGACGTTGAGCTCGACGAGGTCCACAATGCCGTGCGCATGACCACCTCGCTTGAGGATGGCGAGCTGGGCCTACCCGGCAACCGCACCTTTACGGCCGTGTTTACCGTGACGCGCACCGGCGTCTTTCGTGTCGAGTATGGCTGCGAGAGCGACCGCGCCACCTACGTGTCCATGACCAACCACACGTACTTTAACCTTGCCGGCCATAACGCCGGCATGGACTGCGAGCACTTCTTTGTTGCTAACGCTGCCCACTACCTGCCCATCAACGAGCAGAATATCCCCACCGGTGAAATCGCTCCGGTCGAGGGCACGCCGTTTGACTTCCGTGAGCTGCACCCCGTCGCGCCCGGCATGGAAGCCGACGACCCGCAGATTAAGCAGGCCCGTGGCTACGACCACTGCCTGTGCATCGATGGCTATCAGTACGGCCGTAATCTGCGCCGCGCGATGCACGTCGAGGAGATGTGGACCGGTCGTGAGTTGGATTACTACACCACCGCCCCGGGCGTGCAGCTCTACACCGGCAACTGGCTGGGCGACGAGCACGCCAAGGACGATGCCAACTATGGCTGGGGCGCTGGCTTTGCCCTCGAGGCAGAGATGTACCCCGACACGCCGCACCAACCGCTGTTCCCGCAGGGCATTGTGGGCCCGGGTCACCCCTACAGCAATGTGATCGAATACCACTTTATGAGGCACTAAGCCCACAACGCAACATATCGCACAGCAGCGCCCGCCGGTACCACTGCCGACGGGCGTTTTTCTACCTAGTCATTGGGGACGTTCTTAAATGACTAGTCATTGGGGACAGTCTTTAACGTTTGGCGAGAAGGACTGTCCCAATCTGCCGACACTTGGGGACGTTCCTAAAAGGCCGGCACATAAGGAACGTCCCCAAGTGCCAAGGGTGTCCCGTTTGACTAGTCATTTAAGAACGTCCCCAATGACTAGTTGGATGGGGTCGGGATTGGAGCTGGGAAGGTAACGGATTTCTAGCTCTATGCCGAGTTCTTGTAGCTCTTTGAAGGCAGCGATGTCCGTATCGTCTACGGCGACTGCGGGCGTTATGGGGTGCTTGCCCTCCCCCGCCTGCATATGGCCAATGCTGATCTTGGTGATCGGCACACCACCCTTAACCAGCGCGAGTGCATCCGTGGGCGACGCCACCATGATGAGAATCCTTTGGCGCGGCGTTGCGGTATGAATGATGTCGACAGTCCTTTGCACCGAGAAAAACCGCGTCCAGACACCCTCGGGTGTCGCCACCCTCATAGGGGCCCACTTGCGCGAATCAGCCGCAATCTCATCGTTGACGATTAAAACAAGGTTGGAACCCACGACTTCGTTCCACAGCTCAACGTCTTGCCCGTAAATAAACCGGTCATCGATGCGTGTGAGAAGAATCTTGGGTTGAGCCATCGCCACCCCATTCTGTTTGAGACCCGTAAGAGCAAGACATCACGTCTCCAATATTAGTGCATTTAAAGTGAGAAAAGCCGTCAGAACACTTGCGCGGATTTGCGATGTCCCGTATCATAGACAGCCGTTGACGCCTCAGTTGCGTCATCACATGGCCGCCAGCGTAGCTCAGTTGGTAGAGCACCGCTCTCGTAAAGCGGGGGTCACCGGTTCGAGCCCGGTCGCTGGCTCCATTGCACAAGATAGCCGCCTTCGGGCGGCTTTTTTGTTGCCGATTTCGAGCGCGCATCCGCCAATCCAAGCACAACGCCGTCGGCAACTCCCCTACTCAACAACAAGCCCCGCCAACCGCAATCCCCAAGGGGACCGCGATCAGCGGGGCTCAAACGCGTTCCCCAAGGGAAATCACGCTAGCTCACGAGCAGTGCGCTACTCCTCCCAGTAAGCGTCTGCAAGCAGCTTAAAGCAGATCTTCTTGACCGGCTGCGCGCCATCGCCCGGGAACTCGAGCGTGGGCATGTGAGGCTCGCCGGCAACGAACAGCGCAAACTTATCGTCAGCAAGATCGCCGGCAATCGAGGCGTCGGAATCGACCAGATCGTAGTCGTCCTTCTCGTCAAACTCCTGGACCAGCGTCAGGCTGCCCGTGGCAACCTTAAAGGCCTCGCGACCCTCAATGTCGATCTGCAGGTCGTGATAGCGCTGATGCGTCTCATAGTGAGCCTCGGCCTCGGGACGCGTCGTGGGAGCCATGACGTTCGCAAAGACCTTGTCGCCCAGAATCGGATGGCTGCCGACCTCGAGCTCCGCCGGATCGTTCTCCTCGAGCCAATCAATCAGCACGTCGAGGCCCTTGAGCATTCCGCGGTACTCCTCGATATCGCCCAGTGCACCGTAAATCATCTAAATCCCCTCTCGGATCGTTCCTTTGGCGGCTACTCGATAAACGCGTTACCGACGCTGTTGCCACCCACATACGTCTCGACCAGGGTAAGGTCGGGATTGAACACGACAAAGTCGGCGTCGCGCCTCGGCATAATGCTACCGCACTTGTCGTCAACATGAGCTAGCAAGCGATGCCGGAGCCGTCGCCCAAACTCTTACAGCTCAGTCACGACAACGCCGTTGTAGACCTCGTCCCAACGGTCCATGACCAGATGGCCGGTCATGGGATCCATGGCGTTGAGCTTGCCGCAGGTGTTGGCGGTACGCAGCACCGTCTCGTCGTCTGCGCCAGCAGCGATGGCATGTGCGAAGCCTGCGATAGTGGAGTCACCAGAGCCCGTGGCGTTAACGGCAGGGATATCGGGCGTCTTTGCGCGGAACGCACGGCCATTGTGGAAGCCAACGGAGCCGGCAGCGCCCATGGACACGACGACCCAGGGGATATCGGAGAAGCGGGCGTCAGAAGCGAGCGCGGCGCGGAGCTCGTCCACATCGTCGGTGGTAAAGCTCGTGCCCAGAAGGCCGTTGATCTCGGTCAGGTTAGGCTTGACCAGCTCGGGCTTAATTTCGGACTTAAGGGCGGCCTCGAGCGAAGCGCCCGAAGTATCGAGCAGCACCTTGGCGCCGGCGTTCTCGGCAATGCCCGTGATCTTGGCATAGTAGTCTGCCTCGACACCGCGGGGCAGAGAACCCGAAATGGTGACGACGTCGGCCTTGCCCGCAAGCTCAGTAAATTTGGCGGTAAAGGCATCGAGCTCCTCGGGGGCAATTGTCGGGCCGCTCTCGAGCAGCTCGGTCTGGTTGCCGGCGTGGAGAATGTTGAGGCAAATTCGAGTCTCGCCTTTGATGGGCACAAAGTCGTTGTTAATACCGTTGGCGTCCATGAGCTCAGCCATGTAGGCGCCCATGTGGCCGCCGAGTAGACCGGTTGCCACAACGTCGTCGCCCAGCTGACCCAGCACACGGGCCACGTTGAGGCCCTTGCCGCCAGCGGTCTTTTCGGGCGTCACACGGTTAACATCGTCGATAATGAGCTCATCGAGCTGATAGCGCGTATCGACAGACGGGTTCATCGTAACGGTGAGGATCATTTTTAGCTCCTTATCTCGCAGGCTCCTTGTGCCTCGCGATACGAGTCGACAAAACGGAATTACAGAATCTCAATCGTGAACGAGCGTACGATGGTCTCCTTGGGCTTGGCGACAAGGCAGCCGCGCTTATGCTCAAGTACGTCGTCCTCATCGGAGCAGGTCGAGAGGCCGCCCCAGGGTTCAACTGCAACAAAATCGCCCTCGGGCTTACTCCACACAATGAGATACGGGAAGCCCTCAAAGCTCAGGCGGACGCCCTTGTCCTCCCCCTTCTTAGAAAGCGTAACCTGACGGCTCTCGAGCACGTCAAAGATGGTCTCCGCAAAATCGAAGAGCTCGTGCGACAGGGGCAGCGTCTTTCCCACCATGGGGTTCTTGGAGCGATTGGTCACGTCAATCAAGCCAGTCGAGGGAACGGCGGTGCAGAGCTCCGCAGCCTCGTCTTTCTCAAAGCGCAACTCGTAGTCCGTATAGGCCTCGCCCTCATCGAGCGGACACCTAAAGCCGGGATGACCGCCGATAAAGAACGGCATGTCCTCGGTCCCCTCGTTGGTCACCTCATAGGAGACGCGCACGGCGGTATCCTCGAGCGTATAACGAGCGACAAGCTTAAACGGGTACGGATAATCGCTCAGCAGCGCGGCGTTATCCTCCGAAGCCAGGCACATCGCCAGCTCGTTCTCGCCTTGGCTCAGCAGCTTCCACTCCTGTTTGCGCGCAAACCCGTGGCGAGCGAGCTTTACATGATGCCCGGCAAACGTCATGGCGCTGTTGTCGCGCAAGCCTCCGCAAATCGGGAAGCAAATCGGTGCCTGGCCAGACCACACGGCGGGATCGCCCTGCCACAGATACTCGCGACCTCCGGCCTCAATCGAGGTAAACGAACCACCAGCCGTGGACACCGTAATAGAAATCGAATCGTTGGAGAGAGCGTATTCCATTGCCCATCCTTTCGAACAACTGCTTTTTTGCTCGCAAGAACCCGTCTCGGCCCTGACCAAAGGACAAACCCGCACGTTCATCGACGCGTCCGGTATCCCAGCCATGTAACGGGGTACCATACAGACATTGATGCAATTACAGCTGAAAGGCCTTCTTATGCGAACCATCATCCTCTACGCCTCGCGCCATCACGGCAATACGAAAAAGCTCGTGGACGCCATCGTCGAGGCACACCCCGAGATCGATACCCTCGACGTCAAGGCGCTTGGCAAAAACGAGTATCCCAACCTGCACGAATATCATCTGATCGGTGTCGCCACGGGAATCTATTACTCCGAGATCGACAAGGACATGGCACGCGTGCTCACGAACGTGCTGCAGCCGCAGGACAAGGTGTTTGGCCTTATGACCTACGGTGGCAAAAACAAGTGGTACGGCAAGGATATCGATGGCATCTGCCGCATGAGGCAGGCCATCTTTATGGGTGTCTACGGCTGCCCCGGCTTTGATACGTGGGGGCCGTTCAAGCTCGCCGGCGGTGTCCAAAAGGGACACCCGACCGCCGAGGAAATTAAGGGCGCCGTCGACTTCTTCGACAAGATCGAAGACGAGTATGGCGACATCATCGTCGAAGAGTACGCCAAGCGTGAGAAGCGTCTAGCCTACGAAAAGGAGCATCCTGCGGGAGGTCTTGTGGCCGGCGTCAAGCGCACGGCAAAGAAGATCGCTAACAAGCTGTAACTGTGAAGGTGCTTTTGAGCGTTTAACCCATACGGCGGGTCCGAGCAGATTCGGGCCCGCCGTCTTTTTCTATCGTTACTCGGTAAAGGCGTTGCCGACGCTCTGGCCGCCAACATACGTCTCGACGAGGGTGAGCTCATGGTCGAACACGACAAAGTCGGCGTCGCGACCCGGCATGATGCTGCCGCACTTATCCTCGATGTGTGCAGAGCGAGCCGGCACCTCGGTAGCCATGCGAATGGCGATATCGGCGCTGGCGATGCCCCAATCGACAATGTTCTTGACGCCCTGGGCAAGCGTGAGCACCGAGCCGGCAATGCTCTTGCCGTCGGCGAGCCAGCACAGGTTGTCCTTCATGATGACGTCCATGCCACCACTGGTGTAGCTGCCCTCGGGCATGCCGCCGCAGCCCAGGCAGTCAGTGATGAGCACCGTGTGTTGCCAGCCCTTTGCCTGCAGCAGCGCCTTGATGGCGGCAGGGTTAACGTGCTTGCCGTCACAGATGATCTCGGCGTAGGTCTCGGGCGTGGACATGGCAGCGCCCACGACACCGGGCTCACGGTGATGCAGCCCGCGCTGACCGTTATAGGTATGCGTAAAGCAGCTGGCACCGGCGTTGATGGCGGCGATGCACTCATCGTAGGTGGCGTCGGAGTGACCGATGCTGGTCACCACACCCTTGGCATTCAGAGCAGCCGCATAAGCAGCGGCACCGTCGCGCTCGGCCGCCATGGCGCTCTTGACGATGCGACCACCCGCAGCCTCCTGCCACTGATCGAAGACCTCCTCGGAGGGATCGATCAGGTAAGCGGGGTTCTGCGCGCCCACGTGCTTCATGGTAAAGAAGGGGCCCTCCAGGTAGATGCCCTGAATGCGAGCACCGCAGAAGTCGGGGCCGCGACCCTCGTCCGCCTGAGCGATGGCGGCGCAGGCGTCCTTGATCTGCTCGACGCCATCGGTGAACGTCGTGGGCAGCCAGCTGGTGGTGCCGCGACGGGCGAGCTCGGTCGAGCTGATATCGATGCCCTCGGGATCGTTATCGGTAGTTGAGTGGTTGTAGAAGCCATGGATGTGAGTATCGACCATACCCGGTGCGATCCACGATCCCGTGTAGTCCTTAATCTCGCAAGAGGGCTCGTCGGCCTGCCAGGCGCCAAAGACGCCATCCTCGACCATAAGATAGCCGCCCAGTTGCGGGCCTGCCGGCAAGAAGAACTTGTCAGCCTTAATTGCGTATGTGCTCATATGCACTCCTTGCTTCTAAAAGCAGTTGACCATGGTGATGCTTATACCCAGCTCACCTAAAAACAAAAAGCGCCCGCCCGCCGTTATGAGCGGACGGGCGCCCTTACAGGGGGACGCGATTAAGCGGTGAAGGGGTGAATCGTCACGCCCTTGACCACGCGGTTGACCGTGCCGGTGGGGCTCGGCGTATCGGGCGTGTTGCCCACGCGCACGGAGTTGAGCAGGCTGATAGCCTGGGCAAACATCACGAACGGCAGAGCAAGGTAGCCCTCGGGAAGTGCCTCGTAGCCCTTAAAGGTGAAGGACTCACCCTCATAGACGGTGGCACCTTCCTGCTGAACGGCGATGGTGTGCTGAGCGATTTCGTCGCCACCGATCTCGTTGAGGATGTCGATGTCGTACTGACGGGTGTAGGCGTCGTTGTTGACGAACACGAAGACGAGCGTCTTATCGTCGACGAAGGACTTAGGTCCGTGACGATAGCCCATGGAGGTGTCGTAGGAAGTAGCGACCAGACCGTGAGCGAGCTCAAGGATCTTGAGCTGGCTCTCCTGGGCAAGGCCACCGAAGGAGCCAGAACCCAAGTAGGTCACGCGGTTGAAGTCGCCAGCCAGGTAATCGGCGATCTCGGGCTCACGGGAGATGACCTCCTCGCCCATCTTGGCGATAGTCTCGACCCACTCGGCCTTCTGCTCGTCAGAGGCAGTGTCAAAAATAAGGGTGGAGAGCAGGGTCATGCAGGAATAAGAACCGGTCATGGCGAAGCCCTTGTCGTTGGCGCGCGGAATGAGCAGCGTCAGCGCGTTGGGATCATCGGCAGACTCGACGGCGAGCTTGCCCTCGGGAGCGCAGGTGATGTTGAGGAACTTGACGTTGTGGACGAGCTCCTTGGCAACGGCAACGGCGGCAAGGCTCTCGGGGCTGTTGCCAGAGCGGGCAAAGGAAACCACGAGCGTGGGATCCTCGGCGCGTAGGAAGTCGCGCGGGGCGCTCACGATGTCGGTCGTGGCGATGGGCTTAAAGTCGTAGAGATCAGTGTTGCCGGCGTGACGTAGGTACGGAGCGCAGGTATCGCCCACGTAGTCAGAAGTACCGGCACCAGTGAAGACAACAGACAGACGGCCCTCGCCCATGGCGCGAGCCTCGGCCAGGAAGGCCTCGATGGCCTCCTTGTTCTCGCGGTAGATGTTGAGCGTATCACGCCAAAGCTCGGGCTGCTGAGCAATCTCGGCCGTGGTGATCTGGGCGCCGAGCTCGGTGAGCTCCTCGACACTCTTCTCGAACATTTCTAATACCTCTCTCTAGAAGTAATCCTCTGACGTGCAATTATACACTTCAGTTGGTTATCTGGTAGTAACCAGTTAAATGCAAAGAATCATCATATGGATACGATGCGAACACTAGTCGCTACGCTGGTGGTAAACCTTGTATTTAAACTGATCGGCACGAGCAACCGAGAGTGTATACTCCACAACCTCGTTTGACTCGTTATACGTAGTCCTGACCAAATCGAGCACAGGCGAGCCCTCGACAATTCCCAAAAGGTGGGCGTCGGTGGGACGGGCTATGCTCGCATAGAACTCCTCCTCGGCCACGCGTATCTTTTGCTGAAAGTCTTGCTCAATCACATCGTAAAGCGGCTTACGCTCCAGTAGCGGTCGCTTTAGGGACAGAAATTGACGAACCGGTAGATAGCTGCGTTCGACCATCATGGGCATGTTGTCGGCAGAACGAAGGCGCTTGAGCTTAAAAATGCGATCGCCAATACGCAATCCCATATGCTCGGCCAGATTCTTATCGGCCTCCATCTCGCAAAACTCGAGAATCGTGGTCTCGGGGTCGCGACCCATCGCGCGCATCTGCTCGGTAAAGCTGTAGGACTGCATAAGATTGGTTGCCTTTGCCGAACGGTCGGTCACAAAGGTACCGCGACCGTGCTGCCGAACCACCAATCCTAAACGCTCCAGTTCCTGCAGAGCCAGGCGTACCGTAGTGCGCGAGAGACCATAGCGCTCCGATAGTTCGCGCTCGGAAGGAATCATGTCACCGGCGCGATATTCATGGTCGATCTTTTCGGTCAGAATATCGACCAGCTGATCGTACAGCGGTTGCTTACGCGCTCCGATCGCCATCCTATCCTCCCATTTTCTCAAACTCGGCTACTACCTTGGGTGTTTAGCATTATCTGTCTGCCACACCCGAATCAACAAGAAAACAAAAGCCGCGCGCTCTTTCGAGCACGCGGCTTTTAACATACACATGGCTTAAGGGGTCGGGGTGTGAGCCGCGTAGGGACACACCCCTCAAGCTAGAGCCTTACCAGATGCTCGGCCAGAGACCAAGCGGGCCAGCGCCCAGGATGCCGAGGACGAAGAGCAGCAGAATGCCCTTGGTCGGGGTCCAGCTGTGCTTAGCGAACATGTAGTAAAGCAGCAGCGTAAGCATAAGCGGGACGAGCTTCGGGACGATGGTGTTGAGGGTGTCGGCAACAGAGAAGTTGACCGGATCCTCGGTGACGGTGCCGTAGGTAACGGACTCCATGCCGTTGCCCAGATCGGTGACGCCGCACTCGACAGCGTTGCCGTCGGCATCGGAAGCGGTGAGGGCGTTGCCGTCCTCATCGGTCATGGCGATGGTACCGGCCTCAGCGGTCTCGGTATCGATGCCCTCCATACCGGTGAAGTTCTCGGCCTCCTTCTCGGAGACGATCACGGTAGTAGCGGAGAGGCCACGGGTGGTGCCGTTGGGGATCTGGAGGTTGATCTGGGTGCCACCCATGGTGACGACCAGGCAACCGACGACGAAGACGCCCATGATGGAAGCGGCACGCGTGAAGGCCTGCATGTTGGCGGTCAGAGCGTCAATAGCGCTGGTGCCAAGCTTGTAGGACCAGTTCATGAGCCAGAAGCGCAGAGCGAACTGGACGACGTTGAAGATCACCAGGAAGATAATCGGCGCAGCGGCGTTGCCGTTGATGGCCATGTTAGAGGTGATGCCGGCCGTGATAGGCACGAGCGTCAGCCAGAACAGGGCGTCACCGATACCACCGAGCGGGCCCATTGCGGCGACGCGGACGGCGCGAATCGTGGGGATGTCAACCTTGTTCTGCTCGAGCGAAAGCACGATGCCCATAACAAAGGTAACGAGGAACGGGTGGGTGTTGAAGAACTCCAGGTTGTGGCTCATGGAAGCCGCGAGGTCGTTCTTGTTGGTGTGGATCTTCTCCAGACCGGGGATGATGGAGTAGAGCCAGCCAGCGGCCTGCATACGCTCGTAGTTAAACGATGCCTGCAGGAAGCAGGAGCGCCAAGCCATCTTGTTGAGGGTCTTCTGGTCGAGCTGCGGAGCAGGAGTGAGATCCTCGTAGTGCTCCGGGATCACATACTCATTAGATGCCATCTTCGAAGTCACCTCCGTCAGAAACAGCTGCACCCTTCAGCTCGGTCTGCTGCTGGAAGTCCCAGAAAGCGATGCCGAAGCCGATGAGAGCGAGGATGAGCAGGGCAGGGGTTGCCAGAGAATCGTTGGCAACGGTGATGAGCGCGAGGCCAAAGCCCATGAGGAAGAAGCCCCACATATCGCGGTTCATCATAACCTTGAGCAGGACGGCGAAGCCGACGAAGCGCATCATGCCGCCTGCAGCGGAGAGACCGGTCTGCAGCCAGGTCGGGATGGCGGAAGCGATGGTCTGACCGATGGTAGCGCCAGCGATGAAGAACAGGGTGACGACGACAGCGAAGATCAGGCCGAGCAGAGCCATGGCGAAGTAGTTCAGACGCTCGATACCCTTGGTGTCAGCGTTGTGAGCCATGTTGTCCGCAGAGGACATGAGCGGCGACATAAGCGTGAAGACCAGGGTAACGCCGAGCTGACCAAGCAGAGCGAACGGAATGGCAAGGCCGACTGCCGCGTTGGGCTCGAGGCCCGTAGCAATAGCGAGAATGGCTGCCATGATGCCGCCGATAACAGCGTTAGGCGGCTGAGCACCTCCGATCGGCATGTTGCCGATCGTCATGAGCTGATAAGTACCACCCACGAGAAGACCGGTGTTGAGGTCGCCAAGGATAAGACCGATGACGGCGCCGGTGACGATGGGCTGATAGAGAGACTCGAGGAAGTTAAACTGGTCGATTGCCGCGACGAACGTGACGATGAAGACCAGAGCGACCTGGAAGATCGTGTATTCCATCTTGCTCCTCCTTTCAAAATGTATGTACGCACTTTGGATTTCACGTACAGAATGTCAGGGTTTCACTCCCGACAACGTGGATCACGAGGATTACGAGAAGAGCTTGCTCGTGTCCTCAACAGGCGTGCTCGGAACGCGCCTGATCTCCAACTCCACCCCCAATTCCTGCAGCTCTTTAAACGCAGCGACATCCTCGTCGTTAACTGCGACGGAGGTGGCGACTTGGCGCTTTCCTTCCGACATGTGCATGTTGCCGATGTTTACCTTCTTTATAGGCACACCGCCCTTGACGAGCGTAAGCACGTCTTCCGGTGTTTCGGCCACGATGAAGATCTTCTGGCGCGGGCTCGCCTTGCCAATGACGTCGATGGTCTTCTGCAGAGAGAAGAAACGCGTAGCGACGCCGGCGGGAGCGGCCATCTTCATGAGGTTCTGGCGCATGGTGTTGGTCGCCACGTCGTCGTTGGCAACGAGGATGAGGTTGGAGCCCAGAGTGGAGTTCCACTGGGTGGCAACCTGACCATGAACCAGTCGGTTATCGATGCGGGTAAGAAGAATGTTGGGTTCTGCCATGTTGATCAGCTTCCTTTCGTTATTTGCTGACGACAGTTACTTGATCTCCTGAATCGCGTAACGCGAAACGTCTACGACGGCTCCGGATCGGACTTTGATCTGGACCTTTTCGCCTTCGATGCCTTTTACGGTTCCGTAGATACCGCCGGCGAAAAGAACCTCCTGACCCGGCTTGAGCTCGGTGTGCAGCTCCTTGAAGTACTTCTGCTTCTTCTTCATGTTGATTTGCGACCAGATGGTGTAAATCAAGCCCATGATGACAAGCAGGCCCAAAAGGGCGACCGAGGAGCTCAGGACGTTGGCTCCGAAATCGGCCATTAGATGCCGTCCTCGTCGCCGAAGATATCCTCTTCCTCGGCACCAGCAACAGAAGCGACCGTCTGGGCGGTGATGCCCGTCTGGCCAACGGTCACTGCCTGCTCGCCAAGCTCAGCGAGCGTGGCATTGCCGCGGAGGAACAGAAGCTCAATAACCATGGGAAGGTTGGTGCCAGTCAGAACCTCGACGTTGTCGACATCCTGGGCAATCATCATCGACTGGTTGAACGGGGTGCCGCCAAGCAGATCGGTAAAGACGAGCACGCCATCGCACTCCTCGCGCATGGCGGTAATAGCGGCGCGGAGATCCTCACCGTAGGATGCGGCCTGGTCGCCCTCAAAAGGAACGACGGTAAAAGCAGGCTGGTCACCGGCAACCATAGCGATAGCGCTTGCAAGGCCGGGTGCGAACTGTCCATGACCGGTAAGAATAAAGCCAACCATTCAAATTTCCCTTCCGAAGGTGTGTACGATCTGAGTCCGATGATTTTCGGAAGCCAGCGGGCGCTCGCCCTTAAAGCTTCTTGGAAAGCGTTCTTTGAAGACCAGTGGTTTCTAAACTGGTAGTAACCACGTGACGTGTTGTTGTCACTATATCACCCCAGAAGAGGCCGCTTTCGTTGATTTATACGGTAAAACGTTTTTGCACCGCTCACGGTGATATTTCGACCGTTTACCGCTCGTTAACACTTCTACCTGCGGTTTTGAAACCGTTTCGAAATGCTTTGGCAAAAGATCGTAACTTTTCCTGTGTCTAAACAACGCAGGGCGGCTAAAAATAGCGTGTAGAAAAATTGCAGGTCATTGTGAAGATATGTGAATTGGTCTTTTTGACTTAATACCAGTTAGAACCAGTTTTGAGATTATCGGTGAACGGTAGTTTTCGACCGTTCACCGGTTACTTGTAATCGTTTGCAGTTGTTTTCCCATATGAATCGGGGAAACGCGATGGAGCGCTTGCGCGATCACACAATCTACCTTTCCAATCTCAACAGATGGCTCTACAACGCAAAACCCCCTAGAACGATGTCCGTTCTAGGGGGTTTCATCAGATATTTCAGCTTCGCACTCGAAAGGTCGGACAAACCTTACGCAAACAGGCCGTAGATGCTGATGTTGGCCTTGGCGTAGAGGCCATTAGCATACTCGGTCCACTTGGAGCTGGCGCTCGAAGCCTGCGAGGAATACTGCTGATAAGCAGTGTAGTAGGCGGTCATGGCCTGCTTGTAGGTGGCGCTATCGGTCGTAAAGGCATCATCGGCAAAGGCCTTGGCATAGGTGCTGTCGGCATCCTTCCAGGTGCCCTTCTCGCTATCCCACTCGTCACCGGCAAGGTTGATGATGTAGTCGGCGTAATCCTTGCTCGCGGTCTCCTCGTTGCCATCAGCAGGCTCGGTCGGAGCGGTCGGCATGCTTGCGGAGCTGTCGCCGACCTTCTTCTTGTAGAGCTTCTGCAGCGTCGCGGACTGGCGGACAATCTGCTTGGCCTGGTCCTTGGACACGCCATACTGCGTGGCCATGGTCTTGTAGTCGGAGGTGCCGATGGAATCCTCGGCGTACTTCTTCATTTCCTTGGAAGAAACGGTAATGCCCTCGTCCTCGGCAGCATCGAGCAGAATCTTGTTGCGCACGTAGGACAGGATGACGTCGGCAGAGGGAGCGGTGTAGTTGCCATCGCCATCCTTGACGGTGTCGAGGCTGTACTGGCTCTCAATGGCCTCGCGCGCGGTGATGTCGCTCTTCTTGCCGTTGTAGCTGTAGCTTGCCACGGTCGAATCGAGCTGGTCCTCGGTGAGGGTCGCCGAGCCGACGCCCTTGCCGCCAAAACCACCGTTGCCGATAAAGAAGCCAATCACGGCAGCAATCACGATAGCGACCACAAAGGCGACAATCATCGTCTTCTTGTGCTTGGATGCATGGTCGTCTTCGTCGGAACCCAGGATATCGTCGTCCTCGTCTCGCTCCTCGGGCATCAGATTCTCGTCGGCGGCATCCGCGGCGATCTGAGCCTCCAGACGGGCGTCCTCCTCTTCGGCCGTCGTACCGGCAGCAATGTGCTCGGCAGACGTACCGGCGACCAGATCGATCTTCTCGTCCTCGTCACCGTCGGGGCCTTCGCCGCGCTCGATGATCTGGATGCCGTCGATCTCGTCCTTCTCGTCCTTCTTTTGAATCAGACCCATATCAGTTACTCCTTGTTAGGAAACATAGTCCGCAATAGAATACGCCCGACAGAGCGCCGGGCGTATTGATTCTCAGGTTATACGCAAACACTTAAGTACTATTTAGGCGTTTGCAGCGTGCATACCTTAGGCCAGGTGCGCGATAACGGCATCGGCAAAGGCCTGCGTGCCCACAGCGCCCTCAACGGAGCCGGTCTGGGCACGACGAACGTCGCCGGTAACCTGCTCACCCTCGTCGAGCGTGGCAGAAACGGCGGCGCGAATGCGATTGGCCGCGTCGTTCTCGCCCAGGTGATCGAGCATCATGGCCGCAGACAGAATCTCGGCCGTGGGGTTAGCGATATCCTGGCCAGCGATATCGGGCGCGGAGCCGTGCGTCGCCTCGAAGATGGCGCAGTCGGCACCGATGTTGGAACCCGGAGCCATACCCAGTCCACCTACCAGGCCGGCGCACAGGTCGCTCACAATGTCACCGTACAGGTTGGGCAGCACCAGGACATCGAAGTCGTTGGGGTTCTGGACCAGGCCCATGCAGGTGGCGTCGACAATCTTGTCGTTGAACTCGATATCGGGATAGTTGGCGGCCACCTCGCGCGCAACGCGCAGGAACAGGCCATCGGTCGCCTTCATGATGTTGGCCTTATGCACGGCCGTCACCTTTTTGCGGCCGCAGCGGCGGGCATACTCAAAGGCATACTCCACAATGCGGCGGCTCTTGGCGATGGAAATCGGCTTAATTGAAATGGCGGAATCAGCGGCGAAGGTCTTCTGGCCCGAGCGCTCGACGAGCTGCGAGAGCTCCTCGACCTCGGCAGCGCCCTCATCGAACTCGATGCCGGCATAGAGGTCCTCGGTGTTCTCGCGCACGATAACCAGGTCGACATCGCGGAAACGCGAGCCGTCGCCCGGCTGCGACAGGCAGGGTCGCACGCAGGCGTACAGGTCGAAGTGCTTGCGCAGGGCCACGTTGACGCTGCGGAAACCCGTGCCGACCGGCGTGGTGATGGGGCCCTTGATGGCAACCTTGGTCTCGGCGACCGCATCGAGCACGTGCTGGGGCAGCGGCGTGCCAAACTCGTCCATGACGCCGGCGCCGGCCTCCTGGACATTCCAGTTGATCTGGATACCGGTGGCCTCGACCACGCGGCGCATGGCCTGCGTAATCTCGGGACCGATACCGTCACCGGGAATCAGGACTACATCGTGCGCCATAATCTGTTACTCCTCGTCTTCGGCGTCGTCAGATTTTTTAACGCTAGCACGCTTCTTCTTTTTGGAGAGATCCAGGCCAAAACGTTTAACAAGCATTTCGCAAATCTCGCTCGAACGGGCCTTGAGATAGCTGCCCTTGCCGTTTTCGGCGTCGAACTTAAGGCGCAGCGCGAGCTTCTCGGCAACCTCGGCGTCAATCTCGCCCTGACCAAACTCGTACAGGCAGCCTAGCATGTCACGGTACTCAAGATCGCCGTGGTAGCACTGGATGGCCTCGTCCAGGATGGGCCAAGCCTCGCGCGAACGCTCGACGCTCGTGGCGCCCCATACGCACAGCAGGCGGAAGGCGGCGTAGCGCAGCGTGGAGGAAATCTCGTCGAACAGCGCGGTCTCGGCACCCTCAAAGGCATCGCCCAGCTGCTCGGGGCAGGTGGTGGCGAGCGCCGCAAGGGCATCGAGGGCCTCCCAGCGGGTCTGAGCCTCGGGGCGGTCGAGCGCCTCGATCAGCGCGGGCACGCAGGGCACGACGCGCTGCGGATCGCGCTCGGCAAGCAGGTGCAGCACGCGAGCGGCAAACTGGCGGATACGGCGCGTGGGGCAGCCGAGCTCCTGGACCAGGCGGTCGACGGCGTTCTCATTCTCCTCTGCCAGCTGGAGCTGTGCCAGCTCCTCGTCGGTGAGCTGTTCGTCTTTATTTTCTGCCATAGTTACCTCTTCTTACTATTTCTTAGCGTGCTTGCCAGCACCCTTGCTGTCATCGGTGACCGAGATGAGCTGTCGGTCGGCCGCGCCATTGCGACGCGCACGGCGGCGCTCCTCGGCATCGCCCGCGTCGGCGGCGGCTCGATGAGCCTTGTTGACGTTAAAGACCTCGTCGTGCTTGCGCCACGGACCGACGGACTCGCCAAAGCTCATCTTAAGACCGGCGATAAAGCCACCGAGCCAGCCGATCGGCGCAAACTGCACCAGCGGGAACAGCGAGAACACCCAGGTCAGCAGGACGACTGCCGCCGCTCCTGCAAAGTTGGCAATCCAGTAGTCGCGCTTGGTGATCACGCGCTTTTCGCACGCCCACTGGCCGCACAAAAAGCCGATGTAAATCGCAAAGAGAAAGAGCACCAGCGCAAGCACCACGAACGTCCAGCTCATAGGCGCTACTCCCCGTGATGGTGGCCGCAGCAGCACTCGTGGCCGTCGTCATGGCCGTGGCCGCCGCAGCACTCATGGTCCTCGCCGTGATGGTGACCGCAACCGCACTCATGGTCGTCGCCGTGCTCGCCGCAACCGCAGCCGTCCTCGTGAGCGCCATGCTCCTCGGGACGATACTGCGACCAGTCCAGACCGGCGGCGATAGCGTCGGCCTCCTCCTTGTAGAGAACCGTGATG
>URBB01000014.1 GCA_900545835.1 uncultured Collinsella sp.
CTACACTCTCTCCGTCGTCGGCAGCGTCAGATGTGTATAAGAGACAGGTGTATGATTCTGAACGTTACATGACTCACTTTATCTAACTAAAGTGCCATCAAGGGGGAATACCATGAACACCGATATGTCTCGTCGTCAGTTTGTTGGTCTAGCCGGCTCGCTCGCCACGGTGCTTGGCCTTGGTCTTGTCGGTTGCGGCGGTGGTGCCGGCAAGGGCTCCGCTGCTGGCTCTGCCGCGGCCAAGGATGTGAAGGGTGCTGCGGAGTCCAAGAAGCTCGTGGTGGGCTTCGATAAGTCCTATCCTCCGTACGGCTTTGTGGGCGACGATGGCGAGTACACCGGCTTTGATCTCGATCTGGCCAAGGCTGTTGCCGATAAGCAGGGCTGGGAGGTCAAATACGAGGCCATCGACTGGGACGCCAAGGATACGCTGCTTAACTCGGGCGCCATCAACTGCATCTGGAACGGCTTTACCATGGAGGGCCGTGAGGACGACTACACGTTCTCCGAGCCGTACATGCTCAACGAGCAGGTGCTGGTGGTCAAGAAGGATGCGGGCATCAAGGGCTGGGACGATCTTGCCGGCAAGACTGTGATTACCCAGACTGATTCCGCTGCGCAGGACGTGCTTGAGGGTGACCAGAAGGATCTGGCAGCGACGTTTGCCACGCTCGACACGATCGGCGAGTACAACACGGCCTTTATGCAGCTCGAGAGCGGCGCGGTCGATGCCGTGGCGTGCGACCTTTCGATTGCCCAGTATCAGCTTGCCGCCAAGCCCGATGCCTATACGCAGCTTGATGAGCCGCTGTCCAGCGAGCACTACGCCGTTGGCTTTAAGAAGGGCGACACCAAGTCGGCCGATGCTGTAGCCGAGTCGCTCAAGGCGCTCTACGAGGACGGCACGGTCAAGGACCTCTGCGATAAATATTCAAGCTATGGTTTGTCTTTCGATAATTGGGTGCTCAAGTAATGTCTATTCAGGTCATGATGCAGATGCTTGGCCAGGGGTTCTTGGTCAGTTTGCAGCTGTTTGTGTTGACGCTGCTCGGGTCGATTCCGCTGGGAATTCCCGTGGCGTTTATGCGCATGAGCAAAATCGCGCCGCTTCGCTGGATTGCGCGCATCTATATCTCGGTCATGCGCGGCACGCCGCTCATGCTGCAGATGTTTGCCATCTACTTTGCCCCGTACTACGTGTTTGGCATTTCGCTCACGCCCGATTCCAAGTGGACGGCGTGCGTCGTGGCGTTCATCATCAACTACGCCGGTTACTTTGCCGAGATCTATCGCTCGGGCTTGCAGTCCATTCCGCGCGGTCAATACGAGGCTGCCGAGGTGCTGGGCTATTCGCGCGTGCAGACGTTTCTGTATATCGTGATGCCGCAGGTCGCCAAGCGTATTCTGCCGGCGATGGGCAACGAGATCATCACGCTGGTCAAGGACACGTCGCTGGCGTTTGCCATTGGCGTGGGTGAGATGTTCTCGACGGCCAAGGCGCTGGTCGCCTCGCAGGTGAGCATGGTGCCGTTTGCGATTGCGGCGCTGATTTACTGGGTCTTTAATTTCGTTGTCGAGATGCTGCTGGGCGCCGCCGAGAAAAAATTGGATTACTACCATGATTAATTCGGTAATGAATATATCGAACGCTCGCAAGGCGTTTGGCGGCAATGAGGTGCTCAAGGATATCTCGCTCGAGGTCAAGCGTGGCGAGGTCGTGGCGATTATCGGGCCTTCGGGTGGCGGCAAGTCCACGCTGCTGCGGTGTGCCACGCTGCTCGAGACACTCGGCGGAGGCTCGCTCTCGTTTGGTGACCTTGCCGTTGCGACGGATGCGGGTTCGGGCGCAGTCTATGCGAAGGGCGATGTGCCCAAGCGGGCACGCTCGCGATTCGGCCTGGTGTTCCAGAATTACAACCTGTTCCCGCACTATACCGTGATGAAAAACATCATCGACGCGCCGATCCGCGTGCTTAAGCGCCCGCGCGAACAGGCGGAAGCTCGTGCGCGCGAGTTGATCGCGCAGATGGGGCTTACGGGCAACGAGAACAAGGTGCCATGTGAGCTTTCGGGCGGCCAGCAACAGCGTGTGAGTATCGCCCGCGCCTTGGCGCTCGACCCGGAGATCCTGTTCTTTGACGAGCCGACCTCGGCGCTCGATCCCGAGCTGACGGCCGAGGTGCTGCGTGTCATTAAAGACCTTGCCGCGCAGAATATGACGATGGTGATTGTGACCCACGCAATGCAGTTTGCGCGCGATGTTGCCGACCGCGTGGTCTTTATGGATGGCGGCCGCATTGTCGAGGAGGGTCCTGCCGAGCAGGTCATCGACCATCCGCGTGAGCAGCGCACCCGTGAGTTCTTGAGCCGTATCGAGGGATAGGCTCAGGTATTTACTCAACTATTAATTAAGGCGAAGCCGCCGCAGGTCTTACGGTCTGTGGCGGCTTTTTGTTTGCATCGACGGGGTTCAATAATCGCCTCACAAGCTTGTCTCTTCCTCTCGCCGCCTGTATTCATACGTGCGCCGAAAGGTATGCATGGACGGTCGCCCGTGAGGGTAGGGTGGTGGCATAGGACATTTGGAGGGTGAGTCGGCTCGGCTGCCGACCATGCTGCTCCCGGGATGGCACCGACCGCGAACTCTCCCCGTTGGCGTCGCGCATTGCGCGCGGCCCTGCAAGGAGGTCATCATGGGTGCTCCCAAGACCGGTAACGTAAGGAACGTGGTGCTCGTAGGCCAAGGCGGGGTGGGCAAGACTTCACTCGCCGAGGCCATGCTCCACCTTTCCGGCAAGACCGCCCGCCTGGGCGGCCACGACGGCACCAAGCCCACGCTCGACTATGACCCCGAAGAGGTCAAGCGTGCATTTTCCATCTCGACGACCATCGCGCCGATCGACTGGAAGGGCGCGCGCATCAATGTGCTCGATGCCCCGTGCTACCCCGATTTTATCGGCGACGCCTTTGCCGCGATGAGTGTTTGCGAGACGGCTCTGTTTGTGGTCGACGCCGAGGCCGGCCCGCAGCCTACGACGGTTAAGCTCTGGTATGCCGCCGAGGACCTGCGCCTGGCGCGTGCGGTGTTCGTAAACCGCCTGTCGCGCTCCGAGGCCAGCTTTGCGACCACGATGGACCTGCTGCAAGAGCGCTTTGGCACGCGACTGGGCGCCGTGACCCTTCCCTGGGGCGAGGGCGAGGACTTTGATGGCATCATCGACCTGGTGCGCATGAAGGCGCGCCATTGCAACGGCGCCGAAGCCGTTGAGTCGGAGATTCCCGAGGAGTATCGTGCCCAGGCCGAGGAGGCCCATGACCATCTGTGCGAGCTGGTGGCCGAGGCTGACGACGAACTGATGATGAAGTACTTGGAAGGCGAGGAGACGCTGACGCAGGAGGAGCTTGAGGGCTTGCTGTCGAAGGCGATTGCCGAGCGCATCTTTGTGCCGGTCTTTGCGGGCGATTGCATTAAGGAGCAGGGCGTCAACTCGCTGATGGACGACATCGCCACGTACTTCCCGGCGCCGACGGACTACGGCGAGATGCCGCTCATCGACGGTGATTCGCTCAAGATTTCGAGCGACGATGACCGTCCGGTGGCGTTTGTGTTTAAGACGCTGGCCGATCCGCAGCAGGGTCGCATCAGCTTTATCAAGGTGCTGACGGGTACGCTTGAGCCGGGTCTTGAGCTGATCAACGCGCGTACCCGCAAGAGCGATCGTCTGGCCCACCTGTATGTGATGTGCGGCCGCGACATGACCGAGGTCGGTCACGCCTATGCCGGCGACATCATCGTGGCGCCCAAGCTGGCGGCCGAGACGGGCGATACGCTCTCCATTACCGGTAAGGTCGAGGCTGCGGCGTTTAAGTTCCCCAACTCGCAGTACCGCATTGCCATCGAGGCCGAGAACCGTGGCGACGAAGAGAAGCTCTATACGTTTATCGAGAAGGCGTGCAAGGCTGATCCGACCATGAGCATCGATCGTGACGAGGAGACGGGCCAGACTATCATCTCCGCCGTTGGTGAGGCGCAGGTTTCGGTGCTGCTCAACCGTTTGGAGGATCGCACCAAGGTCGTGGCCAAGAGCGTGCCGATCCGCATTCCGTATCGCGAGACCATCCGCCGCACGGCGAGCGCCCAGGGTCGCCACAAGAAGCAGACCGGTGGCGCCGGTCAGTACGGCGACTGCTGGCTGCGCGTGGAGCCGCTTATTGGGCCCGACGGCACGAGCGACGGCTACGAGTTTGTGGATGAGGTCGTGGGCGGCCGCATTCCGCGCTCGCTGATCCCCGCCGTGGACAAGGGTGTCCAGGAGACCATGAAGGACGGCATCATTGCCGGCTACCCGCTCACGGGCATTCGCGTGGCTGTGTACGACGGCTCGTATCACAGCGTCGACTCCAACGAGATGGCGTTCCGCGCGGCGGCTCGCATCGGCCTGCGCAAGGCATGCGCCGATGCCGACCCGGTGGTGCTGGAGCCCATCGAGGAAATCACGGTGACTATTCCCGAGAGCTACGCCGGCGCCGTGATGGGTGACATCTCGGCATCGCGCGGTCGCGTGACGGGCATGGAGACCGATGAACGCGGCGACACCGTGGTCATCGCCCAGGCACCTCTCGCCGAGCTGACGGATTACTCGACGCGCCTGCGCTCTATCACGCGCGGCACGGGTGACTTTACCATGAAGCCCGCAGGCTATGAGCAGGTGCCTTATGACGTTCAGGCCAAGCTGGTCGAGCGCTATGAGGAGGGCCGCGCCAAGTAGCGTGTGGCGTTGCCTGCAATGTGGACGCTGACGAAAAGGCCGCCCTGGGTAATCCAGGGCGGCCTTTTTTGATCCCATGGGGACGGAGGAAAACGAATCATTTTTGGGTTACGGGCGGTGCGGTCGGCACTAGTCTCCGGATGCCTGGTTGCGGCCGGTGGCGTAGTCGATCTGCACGTGCGGCTGCAGGTTGTAGCAGTACACGTGGAAGCAGAGGGTCTTGCCGTGGTCCTCGACCGATTGCGCCTCAAGGCGCACGCCGCGGCAGACAAGCTCCTCTTCGTTATACATGGGCGTGACGCGATAGAGCACGTGGTTGCCCGTATCGCGAATATAGTTGAGAATCTGCTCTTCAAACGGCAGCATACCCGTCTCGTTGAGATAACGCGTGCCGGTGAGGAGATTCTTGCGATTGGCGTTCTCGCCGCAGAGTGACCAGGCGATAAGGTGGCAGCGGTTGTAGAGGCTCTGGCCCGGAATAAAGTCGTAGCGCTGCTGGTGCCAACCGGCAGGATGGATACGCGAGATATCGCCGCGCTTGCATTGACCGAGTGACTCGGGGCCCACGCAGGCGAGCGCCTTGCGAGTGCGGCCCAGGCTGTCGAGCTTGGAGAATTTCTTAAAGCAGCCCTCTTCGGTGGCGCGATCGTATTCATCGAGTGTGAATGATGGCGTGCCGAGCGGGTGCATGCTGTCGGCGCGAAGGGCAACGTAGGGGTTGCCGGCGTAGTCGGGAATGCTGCTGAGGTATACGCCGCGGGCGCGGTCAAGATCGGGGTTTTCGACCTCGTCGATGGGGGCGGCGGCGCTGTCCGCGGAAGCGTCGTCATCGGTGTCGGGTGCGGCGGAATCGGAGCCATCGCCAGAGTCCTGGCTGTTTTGAGGGTCCGGGGAGCTCGCCGTTCCCGATTCGAGCCGAGCGACCAGGTCTGCCTCGTCGTCGGTGCGGCTGGGACTCTCGTTTTGTTTTTCGGCCAGAGCCGCCGCCTGCTCATCGCTTTGCGGCGACAGTAACTTGGGCGCTCCGTCGAGCGATCCCGTAAACAGCGCAAACCCGAGCACCACGGCGGTGCCGATGGAAAGTACTTGCTTGTAGGCGGACTTGCGCGACATGGAGGCTCCTGGATGGACGGTTGGGAATCTACCAGTCTAGCAGGAGCCGGCAAGGGCCGTTCTGTCGAACAAATACTTAAGATTTGAGACAAACGCTACTGATTCATTTGTCCCGCGGTCTAGATCGAGGTGGAGTCGAGCCAGTTGAGCTTGCACTCGAGAATGCGCTGCTCGCCGGGTTCGCTGCTTCCGTCAAGTAGGGCGAGCAGCATCTCGGCTGCTTCGCGACCTTCTTGGTCGACGGGCTCGATGATGGTGGAGACGGTCGGTGTGGTGAGATTAGTCCAGTCTTCGCAGTTGAGTCCCAAAAGGCCGATTTGCTGCGGAAGCAGATGGGCCATTGGCTGGAGGGCCTTGTAGACACGGGGAAGTGCCCACTGATTTTGCACGAAGATAAGGGTTCGCTTGGCGGGATTGAACTTGAATTTAAAGTATTCGGTGAGCTCGTTGATTGACGGCTTGTTGTGATCGATGGGAATCGCTTTGTAGAGCTGCCCGTTCGCTGCCAGCGCCTCGGCATACCCCTGAAAACGCTCCATGCGGGTGCGCATTTCGGTCATGTTGGCGGCAATGGAAAAGAAATCTTCGTAGCCGGCGTCGAGGAGTGCCTGTGTGGCGTTGTACACGCCGTCGTAAAGGTTGGTTTTGATCCAGCTGGTACCTGGGCTATAGATGGCCGCATCGAAAAAGACGACCGGCTTGCCGGCGCGTCTAATGCGGTCATGCACGGCTTTGAAGTTTGCCGTGGGCTGGATGATAAAGCCATCGACGCCCAGCGAGAGCATCTTGTCGACGTACATGAGCTCGGTCTCGGGGTTAAAGTTGCTCGTGCAAACGACCGTCTGGTAGCCCGCGGGGAGCATGACCTGCTCCATGCCATTGAGAACGAGCCCCGCCCATTTGTTGGTGTTATCCAAAATGATGATGGCAATGACGTGGGTTTGCTTGCCAGTGAGCGTCTGCGCTTGGGCGTTGGGAACGTATCCGAGTTCCTTAATGACGCGCGCGATTTTGTTCTGCGTATTCTCGCTAAGCTTTTCTCGTTTGTCGTTGAGGTAATACGAGACGCTTGCCGTCGAGGTTCCCGCCTCTCGAGCGACGTCTGCGATCGTAACGCGCTGTTTTGCCACAGCGACTCCTTCCGACAGATGAGCATTTTCCAACATGATGACTTTGAGTCTTGGTGAAGGATACGCTTCGGTGAGCGACTTTTTCCTTTCATATGAGTATGCAACAAATGCGGCATACGGGTGGGGTCGAAATTTGTGACCGGCATGCGCATCTGCCGTCTACCGAGAAAATCAAATACTTCTTGACTTTTGAAATCGAGGGCAAAATCGCAGGATTCATTTTTGGTTAAACGCATAACTAAATCGCATAACCAACGCTCTGACTTGCGCGTTTACCGAAATAAGCTGGCATTAAGAAAAACGAGCACCTATATTGTTCTTGTCGAAAAGACAGTAAGTCCAAACGGCAGGGGATGCTCCGGAGGCCTCCGCAAACGGTGTCTTGCGCACGCAACTCTATGAAAAGAGGGAAGCAATGAAGATCGTAGGCGTTGCCGCCTGTACTGTGGGTATCGCCCACACGTATATGGCCCAGAAGGCGATTCAGGATGAATGCGCCGCCCGTGGCATCGAGTGCAAGGTCGAGGCTCAGGGTGGCCTGGGTATCGAGAATGAGCTCACGCAGGAAGACGTGGACTCCGCCGACCTGGTCCTGGAGTCCGTCGACGTGGGTGTCGAGAACGAGGACCGTTTTGAGCAGAAGATGGCCGAGGGCAAGTTCCTGAAGGTCGGCACCTCGGATGTAATCGCCGATCCGGTAAAGATCATCGACCAGGCCATTGAGATCATCAAGGCGACGGGTGGCGCCGTTGACGCGCCCAAGGCCGAGGCCAAGGCAGAGAAGAAGGCCGTCTCCGCTGCCCCGCAGGCCCCGACACCGGCGTCCAAGCAGTCTATCTTTGCCGATCCTGGCAAGACGCTGCTCAATGCATTCAATACCGGCGTTTCCTATTTTATCCCCATCGTCGTTATCGGCGGCGTGTTTCTTGCCTTCTCGCTGGCATCCGGTACCGCCGGCGCCAATGGTATGGAGGTCACGAACCCGCTGATGGTGAGCCTTAACACCATCGGTATGGCCGGTATCTCCATGATGATCCCGGTGCTTGCGGCATATATCTCCTACTCGATGGCCGGCAAGCCCGCGCTCGCCCCTGGTTTTGTCCTGGGCTACTTGGTCAACAACGCTGTCGTTACCCCTAACGGCAACAGCGTTTCGACCGGCTTCTTGGGCGCCATGATCATGGCGGTCATCTGCGGCTACTTTGTCCGCTGGATGAAGACCTGGAAGGTCAACAACACCATCCAGACCATCATGCCCATCCTGATCATCCCGATTCTGACCTCGCTTGTCCTGGGCATGGCCTATATCTACATCCTGGCCACGCCGCTTGGCTTTGTGATGGACTGGCTCACCGGCGTGCTCGGCAGCCTGCAGGGCGGTTCCGCAGTTGTCCTGGGTCTGGTCATTGGCGTTATGACCGCCTTCGATATGGGTGGCCCCATCAACAAGACCGCCTCGACCTTCACCATGGCCATCATGGCCTCCGGTATCTACGGTCCTAACGGTATGTTCCGCGTCGCCGTCGCCGTTCCCCCGATCGCCTGTGGCCTCGCTGCGCTCATCGCCAAGAACAAGTTCGATGACGCTGACCGCCAGATGGGCATCTCCGCGCTGTTCATGGGCTGCATCGGTATTACCGAGGGCGCTATCCCCTTCGCGGTCAAGGACCTCGGTCACACCCTGCCCGGCATTTGCATCGGCTCTGCCGTGGGTGCGGCACTTGCCGCCTTCCAGGGCATCGACTGCTACGTCCCGCACGGTGGCTTTATCGTCGCCCTTGCCACCAACAACGTCGCGCTGTTCTGCCTGGACATCGTGATTGGCGCCGTGGTCGCCGCTGCAATCCTGATTGCCATGAAGCCCACGCTCGATAAGCAGGCCAAGTAAACCTTTAAGGACTCCGGTTGTGCGGAGGGATGGATTTGACTCCGCACAACCGCCCCTACACAACAAAATCCATCCGTACTGATAGGGCCCACATCTGGGTCCCAGGGAACTTTTGTCAAAAATCCTCTGGAGAAGGAGAACAAAATGTCCAACCTCACCATCCGTCAGGCCGTTCAGGGCATGCTCAAGCTGCAGGATAGCGGCGATCACGCAACCATGGTCGGCATTGGCCCCATGAGCCCCAACCTGATTCAGGCCGTGTTCGAGCTTGCCAAGGACGAGGATTTCCCGCCCATGTTTATCGCCAGCCGCAACCAGGTCGATATGGACGAGATGGGCGCCGGCTACGTCAACGGTTGGGACCAGACGCGCTTTGCCGCCGACATCAAGAAGGTTGCCGACGAGGTGGGTTACACCGGCCCGTACTACCTGTGCCGCGATCACGGCGGTCCGTGGCAGCGCGACGAGGAGCGTAACGCCCACCTGCCCGAGGACGAGGCCATGGAGCTCGCCCGCAAGTCCTTCGTCGCCGACATGGAGGCAGGCTTTGACCTGCTGATGGTCGACCCCACCAAGGACCCCTATCAGATCGGCAAGGTTATTCCGCTCGACGTGGTGCTTCGCCGCACGATTGATCTTATCGACTACCTTGAGCAGTACCGTCGCGAGCATAACCTGCCCGAGGTCGCCTATGAGGTCGGTACCGAGGAGACCAATGGCGGCTTGACCTCTACCGATAAGTACGAGGAGTTCATTTCTCAGCTGCAGCCCGAGCTCGAGAAGCGCGGCTGCCCCATGCCCACCTTTATCGTCGGCCAGACCGGCACCCTTACCCGCTGGACGGAGCAGGTCGGTCACTACAACTTCAAGAACGCTCGCGAGCTTGCCGATATGGCCAAGCGCTACGGCGTGGGTCTGAAGGAGCACAACGCCGACTACCTGGATGACGCGACGCTGCTCGAGCATATCCCGGCACACGTGACCGCCTCCAACGTTGCTCCGCAGTATGGCACCGAGGAGACCCGCGCTTACCTCAAACTCTGCGCTACCGAGCAGATTCTGGTCGACAACGGCCTGTGCGACGATCCCTCCGACCTGTATCACACGCTGCTGGTCAAGGCCATCAAGACCGAGCGCTGGCGCAAGTGGATGACTGGCGACGATGTCAACCTGCAGGTTGACGACATTCTGGCCGACGACGAGCTCAGCCTGAAGATTCTGGATGTCTCCGGCCACTACGCGTTCAACGATCCCGAGGTCAAGGAGCAGGTCGAGAAGCTCTATCGCAACCTCGCTGCCCAAGACATCGACGGCAAGCGCTTTGTCATCGAGCACATCAAGCGCCCGATCAAGCAGTACGTCGTCGGTCTTAACCTCAAGGGCGTCACGACCCGCATCGAGGCCGCTCTTGCCGAGTAAGTAGCTTTTCCTACGCGACGCCGGGCCTGGGGCATGTCCCAGCTGCAGGCCCGGCACATGGGACAAAGGGGCAGTCCCTTTGTCGCATTCTTTTGAGTTTTAGCTTCCTTTGAAGGGGTTCACCATGAAGTTCTTTATCGATACCGCCAATCTGGACGAGATTGCCGAGGCCAAGAGCTGGGGCTGCCTGGCCGGTGTTACCACCAACCCGTCCCTGTACGCCAAGACCGGCGGCAAGCTTGCCGACTTTGAGCCGCATATGCTCAAGATTGCCGAGCTCTGCGAGGGCCTGCCCGTGTCCGCCGAGTCTACCGCGACCACTGCCGAGGGTATGATCGAGGAGGGCAAGCGCCTTGCCGCCCTCGCCCCCAACATCGTGGTCAAGCTTCCCGTGTGCGAGGCCGGCCTTGCCGCCTGCCGTGCGCTGGCCGATGCTGGCGTGCGCGTCAACATGACGCTCGTCTTCTCGCCGACGCAGGCCCTTATGGCCGCCAACGCCGGTGCTCGCTACATCAGCCCGTTTGTCGGTCGTTTCGACGACATCGCCGAGGACGGTATCTCGCAGCTCGACAACGTCGTGACCTGCATTAAGAACTACGACTGGACGGGCAAGAACGTCGACGACACCGTCGAGATCATCACCGCCTCGGTTCGTACGCCCAACCACGTAACCCAGGCCGCGCTGCTTGGCGCCGATATCGCGACCGTGCCCATGGCAGCCCTTAAGAAGTGCCTGCACCATCCGCTGACCGATCAGGGCCTTGCCTCGTTCGAGGCCGACTGGCAGAAGGTCGTCGCTCAGGCTTAACGAGTGGATTGCCCCGGCATCGTGTCATCCGGTGCCGGGGTTGTTCTCAAGAGAGGAATTCGTATGACCAACCAGGAGCTGGCGAAGGTCGCCAATGAGGTCAGGAAGGGTGTCGTGACTGCGGTTCACGCGGCCAAGTCGGGACACCCGGGTGGATCGCTCGGTGCTGCCGACATCATGACGTATCTGTACTTTGAGGAAATGAATATCGATCCTGCCGACCCTCACAAGGCCGATCGCGATCGCTTTGTGCTCTCCAAGGGTCACGCGGCGCCGGGCCTGTATTCGGTGTTGGCAAATCGCGGCTATTTTCCCGTCGAAGAGCTCGAGACGCTCCGCCATATTGGCAGCCGACTGCAGGGCCATCCCAACATGAACGACGCCCCTGGCATCGATATGTCCACCGGATCGCTCGGTCAGGGCATCTCTGCTGCAGTTGGAATGGCGCTTGCCGCTAAGCACTGGGGCGACGGCTACCGTGTCTACACGTTGCTGGGCGACGGTGAGTGCGAGGAAGGCCAGGTGTGGGAGGCGGCCATGTTCGCCGGCAACCATGCACTCGACAATCTTGTTGCCGTCGTCGACCACAACGGCTTGCAGATTGACGGCACGATCGATGAGGTCAACTCGGCCATGCCGCTCGCTGACAAGTTCCGCGCCTTTAAGTGGCATGTGATCGAGCTCGCCGACGGTAACGACATGGCGCAGATTGCCGCCGCCTTTGCCGAGGCCCGCAAAGTGAGCGACTCGCCCGTGGCCATTATCGCCGAGACGGTGAAGGGCAAGGGCGTCTCCTTTATGGAAAACCAGGTGGGCTGGCACGGCAAGGCACCCAACGATGAACAGTTTGAGCAGGCCATGGCCGAGCTCGCAGCAGCAGGGGAGGAGCTCTAATGGCAGACGTCAAGAAAGTCGCCACGCGCGTTAGCTATGGCGAGGCACTTGTCGAGCTGGGCAATGAGCGCGATGACTTTGTGGTTCTCGATGCCGACCTGGCCGCCGCCACGCAGACCGGTAAGTTTAAGGCTACGCACCCTGAGCGCTTCTACGACGCCGGCATTGCCGAGAGCAACCTGATGGGGCTTGCCGCCGGCATTGCGACCACGGGTCACGTCGCCTTTGCGAGCACCTTTGCCATGTTCGCTGCCGGCCGCGCGTACGAGCAAGTGCGTAATTCCATCGGCTATCCGCACCTCAACGTCAAAATCGGTGCCACGCATGCGGGCATATCGGTCGGTGAAGACGGTGCCACGCATCAGTGCTGCGAGGACATCGCGCTCATGCGCACGATCCCGGGTATGACGGTGATTGTTCCCGCCGATGACATCGAGGCTCGCGCATGCGTGCGCGCCGCCTATGAGTTTGAGGGGCCGGTCTACATGCGTTTCGGACGCCTGGCAACACCGGTCATCAACGACTGCGAGGACTATGAGTTCAAGATTGGTCGCGGCGTGGTCGTGCGCGAGGGGTCCGATGTGACCATCATCGCTTGTGGCCTTATGGTCGCTGAGGCGCTTGAGGCTGCCGAGGCGCTCGCTGCCGATGGTATCGATGCCGAGGTCATCAATATGCACACGATCAAGCCGCTTGATGAGCGCCTGGTGGTTGCCAGCGCCAAGAAGACTGGTCGTGTGGTCACTGCCGAGGAGCATTCGATTATCGGTGGTCTTGGCGAGGCCGTGGCCTCGGTGCTCGCGGAGCAGCATCCGGTGCCGATGCGTCGCGTCGGCGTGCGCGATGTGTATGGCGAGTCCGGCCCTGCGGTCGATTTGCTGCACAAGTACGGTTTGGACGCCGACGGCATCGAAGCTGCGGTCAGGTCCGTGTTGTAAGGAAGGTTTCCATGGGATTTGTATCTGCCAACCAAGTGACAATCGGGTATACCGCCGCCTCGCGCGAGGACGCCCTGCATTATTTGTCCGAGCAGGCCATCGAGCTCGGCTTTGCCGATGACGCATCTGCCGTAGAGGCCGCCTTCATTGCTCGCGAGAACGAGGCCGAAACCGGCCTTGTCGCCGGTTTTGCCGTTCCGCATGCCAAAAGCGACGCGATCCACACGCCGGGCGTTGCCGTGCTTAAACTGACCGAACCCGTTGAATGGCCGAGCTTCGATGGGGTGCCCGTCGATGTTGCGCTCGCGCTGTACGTGCCCGCCGGCGAGGCCGGAACTACGCACCTGCGTCTGCTCTCCAAGGCTGCCGTGATGCTGATGGACGCCGGCTTCCGTGACAAGGTGCGCGCGAGCACCGATCCCGTTGAGATTGCGGAGCTCATCAATAGCGGACTCGAAGACTAGAACGGTCGTCCCGTTCAATCAATCGATCCTTCTCCAAGGAAAAGGGCCACGACGCCATATGGGTGTCGCGGCCCTGTTTGCGTTTCCCCAGATAAAACCTACCAAAATAAACCTGTCCCTTTTTGGCAGGTTGTAAAACGGCGTAACCTAAAGATTCATGTTGCCGTGGATGTAGGGGGTGACCTCGGGGGAGATATGGTCGCAGCCCAGCTCGCGCAGCGCGGATTCGATAACGGCGGGCAGCGGGGTTTTGCCCTCGGCATCGACGGCGTTGCCACCGAGGGCAGCAATCTTGGCGACATCTGCGGGTGCGGCCTCGATATGCATGCAGCCGCCGATCAAGCGCGCGCGTACCTGTGCCAGATCAAGATCGTGCAGGTAATCCTCGCAGGCGCGGATTAAATCGACCTTCTCGCGCGTAAGCGCCTCGCCCGTGGGGACGCGGGTGGCAAGACATGCTCCCGCCGGCAGGTTCCAAACGGGATAGCCCCATGCGCGCAGCAGCTCGCGCTCTTCGTCCTTGGTAAAGCCGACCTCCATAAGGGGTGAGCGTACGCCGAGCTCTTCTGCCGCACGCATGCCAGGGCGGTAGTCACCGCGATCGCTTGCATTACTGCCATCGATGACGGTGGGAAAGCCGAGCGACTTGGCGTGGTTGACGATGGCGGTAAAGCCGGCGTGCTTGCAGTGGTAGCAGCGATTGGCATCGTTGCAGGCTACTTGGGGGAGCTGCAGCTGATCCACCGAAAGATTGAGCACGGGGAGCTTAAAATGCGGCCCCTCATTGGCCTGCCCATCAACGGACTGCTCAAACGAAGCCTGCTCGGGCGTGCCGATGAGCGGCGTGGTGAGATGGACGAGGAGGGTATTGGTAGGCATGATGCGGGCGCATACGGCGGCCAAAAAACTGCTGTCAACGCCGCCGGAAAACCCGATAGCCACGCGCCTGTATGCCAAAAGCAGCTGTTCGAGCGCCGATAGCTTGTCTTGAAGCTCCTCTGCGGGTGCCGTGGTGTCTAAAATCATGAAACGATCCTTATCGTTGAGTACTCGGTCGAAAACTATAATTCTAATGCGTTACTTGCCATAAGACTTCTATCTATGTAACGAAAGTGCAATATGCTATATACGTTATATACAAGTTTGTAAAGTGCGGTAGAGTGGCAGTAACACAATCCGGTGAGGGGACCGATATGATCAAGGCTGTTATTTTTGACATGGATGGAACGCTGGTCGATACCGAGCGTTTGGGGATTAAGGCCTGGAAGGCAGGCGCCGCTGAGCTGGGGCTCGCGATTGATGAAGCGCTGATCCATCAGTTTATCGGCCGCACGCTGCCCGATGTTATGGACATCCTCGATAAGCATTATGGCAGCCATGAAACCACCGAGGCGATCTATCGTCGCCACAAGGAGATTCGCGACGAGATGGTCAAGACCGAACTGGAACTTAAGGCCGGTGCCGCCGAGTGCCTAGACGAGCTGCTGGCTGCGGGCTATCACGTGGGTCTAGCGACGTCGTCGCGCCTCGTTACGGCCGAGCGCAACCTTAAGATGGTCGGTCTTTTTGACAAGTTTGAAACGGTAACGTGTGGCGAGGACGTCGTGCACGGCAAGCCCGACCCCGAGATGTATCTGCTCGCCTGCGAGCGCGCGGGCTTTGCTCCCGAGGAATGTGCCGTGGTCGAGGATTCGCGCAACGGCTGCGTCTCGGGCATCACGGCCGGATGCCATGTCTTCGCCGTCCCCGATATCGTGCCGCTGCCGCAGGACGTGGTGGATGGCTGCGAGGCCGTGCTCGATACGTTGTTCGACCTGGCGGCGGCAATCAAGGCTGTGCGCTAGAAAATTGCGGCGTTGAAACGAGCGATTGCTCACGTTTGCGCTCAAGCAAAAGGGGCCCGGCAATGGTCGGGCCCCTTTTGCTTGAGCGGCGACTTAGCATACTTACGGGCGTGCTATAGATACGCACCGAGGTTGATGGCCGTGGCGTCGGTCTGGCTGCTTGCCTGGGTGCTGGCGCGTTCCAGCAGGAACGGCCGCACGAGTTCTTGGCGGTTGATGTCCTCGATGGCCGTGACCGCGGTGACGGTGCGCGCGGCAGAGCTGACGTGGATATGCTTGGTCTTTGTCGGGACCTTGTTCTCGATTTGCTCCATGAGCAATTGAACGCCCTTGCGGCCAATCTCGTAGCCCGGGGGCGCTACCGTAGTGAGCGGGACCGATCCGCTCCAAGCGAGTGGGTTGCCATCGCAGCCTGCTACGCGTACTTGCCCGGGGACAGAGATGCCCTTGTCGACCAGTGCCGAAACGACACCCGAGGCCAACACGTCGGTCAGGCCGACGACAAAATCGGGGCGTTCGTCGGCAGGGCGCCCGGCAATCTGAGCACCAATACTGTAGCCGTCGGCTGCGGTATTCCACTCTCCGGCGTCAATGACTTCAATTTTGATATCGGGATGCAGGGCGAGAGCCTTGTGAATGCCAAGTACGCGCAGGGTGAGCTGCATGAATGCCGCTCTGCCCACAACGGTGATATGGTGCGCGCCGCGGGCGATAGCAAGTTCGGCAATGATGCGACCCTGGGCCTCGTTGTCGGCCGCTACGTAGTAGCCGGGCTCGGAGCAATGGATGTCCAGATGGACGATCGGCACGGGCATCTTGGTCATGGCGGGGTGCCAGTCGGGGGATGCCATGGGCTGAACCATGACGCCGGACATCTGGGTGCCCATAAAGTAGCGCAGGTAATGGTCCTCGAGAATATCGTCGTTATCGGCGTTGGCGATGAGCAAGTCGTAGCCGTGCTTGCGGGCCTCGTTGTGGGCGCCGCTGGCGATTTGGAGCGAAAAGCCGTGATCGAGACGGGGGAGCACCAGGCCAAAGGACTTGGTGGCGCCGCCTGCGAGCTGACGGGCGCTTTGGTTGGGCAGGTAGCCAAGGCGATTGATGGTCTCGTTGATGAGCTTGAGGGTCTCGGAGCGCAGCTTTTCGGGGTGGTTGAGCGCGTTGGAAACCGTGCCCAACGAAACCCCGGCCTCGCGCGCGACGTCGCTGATTTTTACCTTTGCCATAGCGGCCCCTTTGATGCGTTTCAAGTACAAGCCAGATTGTAGCATCCCAAACCTTCTAAAAAGGGACAGGTTTATTTTGGCAGGTTTTATCTGGGGAAACGCTGTTGCCAGCGCGACCACCACGAGGGGGGCAGGTACCTTTGTGGTGGTTTGGACCGGCTGGACGTGTGTGCATCGGGTGGTATCTAAGTTGAGATACCACTTCTGGTATATCAGCTTGCGTTTGCGTGAGTACAATACTCGAACGTTATACGTCTCAGCGCCCCCTGTGCGTGGACGTCTTGCAGTCACGCGAACGAAGGGATTTATCCTATGTGCGGAATCGTCGGCTACACCGGCTCTGATATTGCAAAGAACATCCTGGTCACGGGCCTCAAGCGTATGGAGTATCGCGGCTATGACTCCTCGGGCGTCGCGCTCGAGGTGGGCGAGGGCGCCGCGGCGCAACTCGATGTCATCCGCCGCGTGGGCAAGGTCGCGGGTCTGGAGAGCGAGCTTTCCAATATCGACAGCGACGCTACCTGCGGTATCGGCCACACCCGTTGGGCCACTCACGGCAAGCCCTCCGTTGTTAACGCTCACCCCCACACCAGCTGCGACGGTCGTATCGCCATCGTCCACAACGGCATCATCGAGAACTTCGCCGAGCTGCGCGAAGAGCTGGAGGGCCGCGGCCACCACTTTAAGAGCGAGACCGATACCGAGGTCTTCGCGCATCTGATCGAAGAGGCTTATGCCGAGACGCACGACCTGATGGCCTCCGTGCGCGAGGCTTGCACCCACGTGGTCGGTGCCTATGGTCTGGCCGCCGTGTGCGCTGACGAGCCCGGCGTGATCGCCGTGGCCCGCAAGGATTCCCCGATCGTGGTCGGCGCGGGCGAGACCGGCGCCTATGTCGCCTCCGATGTCATCGCGCTCATCGACGCCACCCGCGATGTCGTGGTGCTCGAGGACGGTCAGTTTGCCAAGCTTACGCCCGCAGGCGTCGAGTACACCGACGAGGCTGGCAACGTTATCGAGCCCAAGGTCACCCACATCGACTGGGACCTGGACATGGCAGAAAAGGGCGGTTATCCCGACTTTATGCTCAAGGAAATCCACGAGCAGCCGCGCGTCGTGCGCGACACGCTGGTTGGTCGCATGACGCCGGCCGGCGAGCTCGACATCGACGAGCTGGGCCTTTCGCTCGAGGAGCTCAACGACATCGACCGCGTCTACGTGATCGCTTGCGGCACCAGCTATCACGCTGGCCTCATTGCCAAGAATCTCATTGAGGGCTGGGCTCGCATCCCCACCGAGGTGGAGGCGGCCAGCGAGTTCCGTTATCGCAACCCCATCATTACGCCGACGACGCTTGTCGTTGCCGTGTCCCAGTCGGGCGAGACGGCCGATACCCTTGCCGCCATTCGCGACGCGCGCATCAAGGGTGCCAAGGTCTTCGGCATCACCAACGTGGTGGGCAGCCCCGTGGCGCGTGAGAGCGACGGCGTCATCTACACCAAGGCCAACAAGGAGATCGCGGTCGCCTCGACCAAGAGTTTCATCGGCCAGGTCGTGAGCCTTACGCTTTTGGCCCTGCTGCTGGCGCAGGTCAAGTACCGCTTGACCACCAAGCAGGCGCGCATGCTGTTCCGCGAGCTTTCCGATACGGCCGAGCAGATCCAGTGGATTTTGGATACCCAAACCGAGGCCGTGCATGAGGCCGCCCTGCTGTGCAAGGACGCGCAGTCGGCGCTGTTCGTGGGCCGTGGCATGGGTGCCGCTATTTCCTACGAGGGTGCGCTCAAGCTCAAGGAAGTCAGCTACCTGCACGCCGAGGCATATGCCGCCGGTGAGATGAAGCATGGCCCCATTGCCCTGATCGACCCGGGCTTCCCTGTCATCGCTGTGGCCACCAAGAGTGCCACCTACGACAAGACCGTGTCGAACCTTATGGAGTGCAAGGCGCGCGACGCCAAGGTCATCGTCGTTGCCACCGAGGGCGACGAGGAGATCAACAAGATTGCCGACTGCATCATCCGCGTGCCAGCAGTCCGCGACGTGTTCAGCCCCATCACGGCGAGCGTTCCTCTGCAGCTGCTCGCACGCGAGGTCGCCATCCTGCGCGGCTGCGACGTCGACCAGCCCCGAAACCTCGCCAAGAGCGTCACGGTAGAGTAGTTGGTTCCGCCGTTCTAGCGACTAAGGCCCGGCTCCGCATCAAAGACGGAGCCGGGCCTTGTTGCATTTGCCCAGATAAAACCTGCCAAAATGAACCTGTCCCTTTTTGGCAGGTTAGCGGAGCTTGCTGGTCTCGAAGTACTCGGGGAACTGGTCCAGAACCTCGGTCTGGTTGCGGAACATCATGTGCAGGTGCTTGCTGACCAAAAAGCTCGCTTCGATGGGGTCCCGACCGGCGATAGCGCGGCGAATCTGCTTGTGCTCGTTCACGATGTCCTGATTGTCGAGAACCTGCGTGGCGGCGCGCAGCCAGCGGAAGCGCTCCAGGTCGGCATTGGTCTCTTCGAGCCACGACCACACGGTGCTGCGACATGCGATGCTAAAAATCATGTGATGCATGAGGTTGTCGCTCAAAAAGAAGCCGATGCGATCCTCCTCGGCCATGGCCTTTTCCTGCAGCACGATGGCGCGGTCGAGCTGCTCGATGCCGGCCGACGTGGCGCGCGCACAGCACTCCACAATCACCTGCTTTTCCAGATGCTCGCGGATGTAACAGGCACTCTCGGCAAGGGTGAGGTTGATGGGTGAGACGTAGGTGCCGCTCTGGGGCACGGTGCGCACCAGGCCTTCCTGCGCCAAGCGAACCAAAGCCTCGCGCACGGGCGTGCGACCCATATCTAGGTCGTCGCAAAGCTGCTTGACGCCCAGCTTTTCGCCCGGCTTGTAGTCCAGGTAGACGATTTTGCGTCGAATGGTGTGATAGGACTGGTCCTGTAGGCTCGTTTCCTGCTCGCCGACGTGCATCGATTCTTCCATAGCGCCTCGCAACTGTTCTATCAAACTCATATGTCAGTTGTTAATTATGCCGCGAATCAGCTCTCCGCGGTGGGTAATTCGGCTGTTGCCTGAGAACTATTGCGGCATCTTAGTCTGTGTTTGCGCAAGGCTGCGCTCAATGTTGCCGTATCATAAGCCGTCGCAAACGTGAAATAGAAAGAAGGAATCCCATATGCAACTGGCAAACATCGTACGCGAGCGCTGGAAAGGCGTCTTGTTCTGCCTGATCATCGCCATTCCCGCGACGTTGCTCGGCAAACAAATTGAGGTGGTCGGCGGTCCGGTATTTGCCATCCTCTTTGGCATGGCCCTGGCGCTCGTCTTTCCCAAGAATCGTCGCGAACAGCTCACCGCCGGCGTTACCTATACGTCCAAAAAAGTCTTGCAGTACGCGGTTATCCTGCTTGGCTTTGGCATGAACCTCTCCCAGATTCTGTCCAAGGGCGCCCAGTCGCTACCGATTATCGTGGCAACGATCTCGACCTCGCTTGTCATCGCCTTTGTGCTCTGCCGCGTTATGAACGTGCCGGGCAAGATCGCGACGCTTGTAGGTGTGGGTTCGTCGATTTGCGGCGGTTCGGCCATTGCTGCGACCGCACCCGTCATCGATGCCGACGATCGCGAGATTGCCCAGGCCATTTCGGTCATCTTCCTGTTTAACGTTATCGCGGCGCTCGTGTTTCCAACGCTCGGCGGTATGCTCGGGCTGACCAACGAGGGCTTTGGCCTGTTTGCCGGCACCGCCATCAACGACACCTCGTCCGTAACGGCTGCGGCGAGCGCCTGGGACAGCATGCATCCCGGCGCCAATGTGCTCGAGAGCGCCACGGTGGTCAAGCTCACCAGGACGCTGGCCATTATTCCCATCACGTTGGTCCTCGCATGCTGGCAGATGCATCTGGCGCGCAAGGCCGGCGGTGACGCCAAAAGCACGTTCTCCCTTAAACGCGCGTTTCCCATGTTTGTGCTGTTTTTTGTGCTGGCGAGCGTGATCACTACGGTGCTTCAGCTTCCTGCATCCATTACGGCGCCCATCAAGGAGCTGTCGAAGTTCTTTATTGTGATGGCCATGGCGGCTATTGGTTATAATACCGATATCGTCGAGCTGGTCAAAAAGGGCGGCAAGCCCATCGCGCTGGGCTTTTGCTGCTGGATTGGCATTGCGTGCATGAGTTTGGGAATGCAACACGTACTGGGAATCTGGTAGAGAAGTAGCTTATTTGCGTGCTGCGTGCTGGTGAGCGCATTCTCACGGTGGAGCGATAGGAGCTCTTGCGGGTATGGCTTGTCCGCAGGTTTATAAGTCCCGAAGAGCTCTTATCGCCCCGCCAGGATGGCGATGCGGGGCAACACCTATACTCGCAGGACGGCGCTTTCTGCCCTATAGTGTTTGGTGAGCAATATCGTTCAATTTTGAACCACTTGGTCGTGCGACCGTCAGCGGTTGCACGTCGCTGCGGACAGGGGCAAATCATGGATAGCGATGCCAAGCTGAACATCTTGACTGGGGCCCTGGCTGCTGCCGGGGCCTCGGCATTGGCAATCGATGCGCGTGGGGACGTCGCGATCTCGACCATGAATGACGCGGCGCTTGAGCGGGATGTGGCGGCTTTTGTTGCCGAACGCCTCGACCGTATAGGAGACGGTGCGCGCCTTGTTATGGGGCGTGCGGGTACGCGCCTGAGCCTGACCGTTCGCCCCACCGACAAAGAGGGCGGGGGCCTTTGGGTCGTCGTGGTCCGCGAGGTGCGCGGCGCCGCGGCGCATGCGGGCATCGAGTGGCTCAACGCCGACGAAGTTGAGGCCCGCTACGAATCGAGTGCGTACGGCATCGTTGAGGGGGCGGCCTCGGTGGCTGCGCCGGTTGCCGAGAGCTATGCGCGCGGCGTGCCCCTTATGCTCGAGGGCGAGCTTGGCGCTGGTCAGGTCGAGATTGCCAAGCGCCTCTATCTGGCTGGCCCTTTTGTCGATCAACCCTTTGTTTCCGTCGCGCTCGATGAACTCACCGATCGCGGTTGGCGCCATGTGCTCAAAAGCTCCGAATCGCCGCTGTTCCAAACGGGGCTGACACTTTGCATTGAGGGCTGGAATGCGGTTGGCCCCCAGCGCCTCCGCGAGCTCGTTTCCACGATGGCCGACACCGCGTTGGCGACGCGCTGCCATGTGGTGCTGACGGCGAATGACATGCCGGGCGGCAGCGAAAGTGATCAAGCCGCCTTTGTGACCGAGCGCTTCGCCTGTGCGGTGAGCGTGGCGCCGGCAATCGCCGAGCAGGGAGCCGCGTCGACGAAGGTCGCGCGCTATTTGGAATATCTCGCTGATGCATTTGGGACGGCAGCGCCCACGCTGTCTGCCACGGCGACGAAGACGCTCGATGCTTACCGCTGGCCGCGCAATTATCTGCAGCTCCGCGAGGTCTCGGAACGACTGTATATATTGGTGGGGGCGGGCACGGTGGACCGCGCTGTGGCGGAAGAAGTGCTCGCCCAAGAGGACGTGATTAAGACCGCAACCTTTGGCGCCCCGACGCTCGAAAGTGACCTGTATATCCTGCGACCACTGGCCGATTCCGAGCGAGATATCGCGCATCTGGTTGTAGATCATCTCCACGGCAACCGGACTCGTGCGGCAGAGGTGCTGGGTATAAGCCGTACAACGCTATGGCGCTTGCTGAAGGACGATGACCGTTGAGCGAGGCGCCCGTGACCGCGCGCGACGCGTGTGCTACAGTCCAAAGCGTTATTGTTTCGATTTGGTTACGGCGTGCGAGGGCATATGGCTGAGACTTCAAAACCGAGCCGCAGAAGGCGGAGCGCCGCGCCGGTCAACCGACGCACGACATCGGTGACGTGGGGTAAACACGCCTCGGGATTTGATGGCTCGTTCAAGCGCACTAAATACGGCTATCCTTCGGCAAGCGCCCGCTTGGCAATGCAGGCAGAGTCCTCGCTGTGGGGCCGCAAACGCGTGGTGGGCTCAAAGCTCAAGCACGACGGAACGCTCGGTTACATCAGCCGCGGGGCGGCTCGCCGCAGTGGACTCAATCCGGCTGGTTGGCATCGTTATGTTCCGATCGTGGCCGTCGTTGCAGTGATCGTCATCGCACTCGCTGCGCTTGGCTACGCCGGCGGTGGCGCCAACTTGGACGCAGTGTTTAAATCGCCCGAGCTCGCGCATGCAGGCACAGAAGTTATCGAGGGCGCTCAGACCCAGACAGGCGTCGCGCCCCAGCGCGGCATCGTCGCGGCGGCCACCACCATCGCCGATGCTCAAAAGGACGAAGACAAGCAAGGCGACGACGCCGAAACGACCCAGACAAGCGAAGCGACGACAACTCAAATATCAACATAGCTTGCCGGCAGAAGGGGACGTTCCTTTTCTGCCGGCAGTTTGGGACACTCCTGCGCTACTTGACGTACACCACGTTGTCGCGGCGCGGCTTTGCCTCGGGTAGCGTGTCCTCGGCATAGCCCAGAATGCAGTTACCGACACCGCGCAGGCTGCCGTCGGCGGGCAGGCCCCAGCTGGCCAGCAGCTCCAGGCCCTCGGGTGAGTCAAAGACCTCATGCGCGCGGTGAATCCAGCACGAATCGACACCCAGTGCATAGGCGGCGTTGAGCAAGTTGCCCATGGCGAGCGAGCCGTCTTCCAGATGTGTGGGCACGCTGCGGTCAACCAGCACCACCACAACGGTCTTGGCGCCATAGAAGGGGTCGCTGTTGCTGTCCATGACCTGGGCGTTGAGCTGTGAGAGACGCTCGACGGTCGCGGGGTCGGTGACGGCGACAAACGTCACCGGCTGGCGGCCCATGCCGCTCGGTGCATATTGGCCGGCTTCGATAATACGTGCAAGCTTTTCGGCCTCGACGGGACGATTGCTGTATTTGCGGCAGCTGCGGCGGTGGATGAGTGCTTCAATAGTCTCCATGGTATCTCCTTGCGGTGGCGTTGCAGATGCCCCGTTCATACCCGTCGGGCTTAAACGATAGACGGTCAATTGCCCGGCCAAAAGGATAGATTCCAATTGGGAAAGTAGGTTTGCATAAAAGTACCTTCAGAATGTGACAAACAAATGGGATGGTTAAACGTTTTATCCCGTCTACCCTGCGGTTTTTTACCACTTGCCTAAATGACGAACGCATAACCTTTGATAAAGGTTTTACTAAAGGAGTACCAACGTTTATCAATGCGCCGTGGTGGCGCCGGGCCAGGAGGTAACATCATGTTCCAGGCTGGAGATGTCGTCGAGACCGATTTCGAAGGATTTCTGAAGCTGCTGCGTTCCAAGACGCGCGCTTTCGTGTCGATCAACGATCACGAGTACTACATCACGCACACCGATGGCTATTGGCGTGTTCAGGATTGCGAGGCCCTCAACGACAAGGGCCACTTTACTGACTGTTCCGAGCTGGTCAACACGGTCTGCGAGGTCGTCGAGCTGCCGTGGATTGCCGGCAAGAGCCTGCATGACAGCTTCTCGGGCGCTACGGTCTATGAGGCCGTCGCCGCTTAACAGGCAATAAAACTCGATTTTCACGTGACCGCTGGCGCCGCCCCCGCGCCGGCGGTCTTTTTCTGCCGATAGGCCATAAAAATGCACACATTTGCGGAGAGCCTGTTGACGATAGTCAAAACTCGGACTAATCTAGAGACACATAATTGGTCAAAAATCGGACAATTGAATGGTGGGATAGATGAATAGTGCGGTTACGCTGGTCGACTTCGATCGGTTGCTCAATGGACTCGACCATATCTATTCGGAGTTCTCGCGCGCCTGCGGCCTTTCGGACTGCGCCTATTGGATGCTCGTCGACACCAGCACGGCGGGCGGCAGTATTGCCGTAAGCCGTCTGACAAGCGAATGGTTCTACAGCAAGCAGACCATCAACTCGGCAATTAAAACCTTGACGGCGCGGGGCTTCGCAACGTTGGAGTTTGCCGAAGGCAGTCGTAAGAACAAGGTTGTGAGCCTGACCGAAGAGGGCATGCGATTTGCCGAGCGTTATGCGCTGCCGGCACTCAAGGCCGAGCAGCGAGCCTTTGGCGCGCTTGAGCCATGTGAGCAGCGCGAGATTATGCGCTTGATCGGCAAATTCTCTCAGGTGCTCGGCGATGAGTGCGAGACATTTAAGCAGAATATCGCTGCCGAGAGCCAAGCCGAGAATCAAGGTGAGGGGGAGTCGTGCGACTGTTAATGAGGTTTCTAAAGCCATATCGAGGGCTTGTCGCAGTGACGCTGCTGGTGCTGCTGGTGGATAACGTCGGTACGCTGTTGGTTCCCACGATGCTGGCGAACATGGTCAACACCGGTATTACCACGGGCGATGTCGACTACATTTTACGCAACGGCCTATACATGTTTATTGCGACCAGCATGGCTAGCGGCGGCACGGTGCTGGGCTGCTATCTTTCGGCGCGCCTGGCCGCCAACGTGGCTTGCGATATCCGCAATGCCGTGTACGACAAATCGCTCGAGCTCGCGGCCAGCGATTTTGAGCGCTTTGGCACCGGATCGATGATCACGCGCTCGCTCAACGACATCAACGTGATTCAGCAGGCGATTCTGCAGACGATTCAGCTGGTGCTGCCCGTGCCGTTTTTGGCTGTGGCGGGCATCATCTTTGCCTGGTTTATCGATCCTGCCATGGGCACGCTGCTGGGCGTGGTCGTTGCGATCGTGCTGGTGGTGGCGGTCTTTACGGTTGCCAACGCGGCGCCGATTTTTATGCGCCTACAGGGCTTTATCGACCGCATGAACGTGGTGCTGCGCGAGAATATTGTGGGCGTGCGCGTCATCCGTGCGTTTAACAAGGAGCGCCACGAGGAACGGCGTCTGGACGAGGTGTTTAGCGAATACGCCGCCAACGCCATCAAAGTCAACCACCTGTTTGTGGGCCTCGACAGCTCAAGCTTCTTTTTGATGAACATCGCCGAGGTGGCGGTGCTGTGGGTGGGTGGCAACCGCGTGGGCGCCCATGCGATGCAGATTGCGAGCATCTCTGCGGTGCTGGAGTATGCAATTCTGATCCTGTTCTTTGTGATGATGGCCCAGATGGTGGTGCTGACGCTTCCGCGTGCTGCCGCGTGCCTGAACCGTGCGCAGCAGGTGTTGGAGATTGAGCCGAGCATCGTCGATGGCGAGCGCACGCTGGATGACGGGGCGCGCGAGCCCCAAGACGAAGCCGATGCGGTGGCCGTGTTCGACCACATGTCGTTTCGCTTTGACGATGCCGACGAGGACACCCTGTGCGACCTGAGCTTTGCCTGCCGTCGCGGTCAGACGACTGCGATCGTTGGCTCGACAGGCTCGGGCAAATCGACGGTGGCAAAGCTTCTGCTGCGCTTCCACGATGCCACCAAGGGCTCCATTCTGTCTCTTATACACATCTCCGAGCCCACGAGACCGGAGCCTA
>URBB01000015.1 GCA_900545835.1 uncultured Collinsella sp.
CTCTCCGTCGTCGGCAGCGTCAGATGTGTATAAGAGACAGTAGTTGAGGTGCAGCGGGCCGGACTGGTTCATGGTAATGAACGGCAGGTTGATGGTGGTCTGCTGGGCAGCGGAGAGCTCCTTCTTGGCGTTCTCGGCGGCCTCCTTCAGACGCTGCAGGGCCATGGGGTCCTGACGCAGGTCGACACCGTTCTCCTGCTGGAACTTATCGGCCATCCAATCGATGACGCGCTGATCCCAGTCGTCGCCGCCCAAGTGGTTGTCGCCCGAGGTGGACAGAACCTCAAACACGCCGTCGGCGAGGTCGAGGATGGAGACGTCAAAGGTGCCGCCACCCAGGTCGAAGACCAGGATGCGCTGGTCGGTGCCCTGCTTGTCCAGGCCATAGGCCAGGGCAGCAGCGGTCGGCTCGTTGACGATACGCTTGACGTTGAGGCCGGCGATCTTACCGGCGTCCTTGGTGGCCTGACGCTGGGCGTCGTTGAAGTAGGCCGGGACGGTGATGACGGCGTCGGTGACAGTCTCGCCCAGATACTTCTCGGCGTCGGCCTTCATCTTTGCGAGCGTCATGGCGCTCACCTGCTCGGCGGTGTAATCCTTGCCCTCGATGTCGACGACGGCACGGCCACCCTGGCCCTCCTTGACCTCGTACGGCACGGTCTTGATCTCGGAGGTGCACTCGGAGTACTTGCGGCCCATGAAGCGCTTGATGGAGAACACGGTGTTCTTGGGGTTGGTGACAGCTTGGTTCTTAGCGGCCTTACCCACGACGCGGTCGCCGTCGGCACGGAAGCCCACGACAGACGGGGTGGTGCGGTCGCCCTCGGCGTTCACGATGATGGTCGGAGAACCGCCCTCGAGGACGGCCATAGCGGAGTTGGTAGTACCAAGGTCGATACCAAGAATCTTGCCCATTAGAAATTCCCTCTCTCTTGTGCGTTTGCACCGACTCGGCGGTCTGCCGAGCGGTGTTTCGGCTTGTCTTTCAGGATGTAGTGTATCCCCTTATGGGCCGGAATATACAAAATCTAAGTCAATTCATATAAGATTTCTTATTGCTGAGAGTTTAGGTTCTTAAATGCGCAGGTAGATGTGCTGATTGAGTTCTCGGCAAATCTATCGAGATCTATGTAGAGATGGCTGAGGTTTGGGTCCGGGGGCGCCTGGGGCTGCCTTGTGGAAAGCTCGTCCCGGTTTGAGCGTGGATTCCGGGTCGCAGTTTCCGTCTGAAGACTCAACCGGAAACCGTATCCCGTTTTGAGAGCTGATACCGGCTCGCATTTTCCGCTAGCGGGCCTAACCGGAAACTGCAACCCGGTTTTCGGCCAAATAACGGGATGCCCTTTCCGCAGGCGCGCTCAATAGCTCAATATTTCAAGTCACCTTTAGCTAACATTTGCGCAGCTCAACGGCCCCACCTGCGCATTTTTTAGTAAACCTTGGCATACTCGGCGAACGGTATGAAGATGCCGGTCAGAGGGTATTGCAAACGGTCGCTCCCGTGGTATGTTTTTGCCCGAATCAAACCGGCGCGCATCGCCTGTAGCGTCGGTCAACAGAGAGGAAACTACCATGGCTCATCCCGTAATTGATGCCGACGAGTGCATCGCTTGTGGCGTTTGCGTCGACTCCTGCCCCGCTGGCGTTCTGGAGCTCCAGGACGTCGCTACCGTCGCTGACGAGGACTCCTGCGTCGCCTGTGGCGCTTGCCAGGACGCTTGCCCCGCTGGCGCGATCACCGAGATCGTCGAGGAGTAACAACTCCCCCACTTGCACACTCAAAAGTACACCGTGCACAAAAAAGGAGGCCTCCGCATCGCCGCGGAGGCCTCCTTTTTTGTGTGATAACTAATTTGGCACCGTCGCAGGTTGAGCTCACGTCAGCGAAAACGTCCCTAAGCGAGCAAGGTGACGTGAAAGAGGAGGGAAGCGTTCTTTGTGGTACGCGACCGACGATTGAACGTCAGATTGCCGCTTAGAGACGTTTGCAGCGTCGGCTACGATAGATCGTCCTCGTAGGGCATCAGGTCTGCCAAGTAGCCTTTCTCCTTGAGCATGGCCTCGATCTCGTCGAGGGTTTGCTCATCCTCCGCCGCAATGCGATGGAAGTGATAGCCGCTGGTCACCGTCAGCAGCGGGAAGCTCTTGCCGCTGGCGATGCCCTCTAGGTAGCGCTCGACATCGCGGCGGTTGCGGATGTCCAGGTCGGCCGTGATCTTACCGTACACGCGGTGATTGACGATCACGTTGAGCACGGCACCACCGGCGTCGACGATACTCGTGAGCTCATCGCCTGCCTGCTCCACGCCGTGGCGAACCTTGACCAAGCGCGTGGGCACAGCGGGGCTGCTGGGGGCTTCCTGCAGCACGTAGCCGCGGTTGGTCGCCACGATATCGTGCCCATCGGCGCGCAGCAGGGCGATGTCCTGCACCACGACCTGGCGGCTCACACCCACCTCGCGGGCAAGCGCGCTGCCCGATACGGGCCCCTTGGCTCCCTCGAGCACGGCCATGATGGCACGGCGACGCTCGCGAGCGTTCATTATTTACCGTCCAGCAGACGCAGGTGCTTAAGCGAGAGGTCGAGGATCGGCGCGGAGTGCGTCAGGGCGCCCGAGCTAATAAAGTCAACGCCCAGGTCGGCAAGCGCGCGGATATTGCTGGCATCCACGTTGCCCGAACACTCGGTCTTGGCACGGCCGGCGATAAGTTCAATCGCGGCAGCCATATCGTCGTGGGTCATGTTGTCGAACATGATGATGTCGGCGCCGGCCTCCATGGCCTCGCGCACCATGTCCAGGTTCTCGCACTCGATCTCGACCGTCGTGGTAAACGATGCATGGGCGCGCGCCATCTCAATCGCACGCGTCACGCCGCCGGCGGCATCGATGTGGTTGTCCTTGAGCATGACGGCCGTCGACAGGTTGTAGCGGTGGTTGCTGCCGCCGCCAATCTCAACCGCCGCCTTCTCAAACACGCGCATGCCCGGCGTGGTCTTGCGCGTGTCGACGAGCACGGTCTTGGTTCCCTCGAGCGCCGCGGCCATGCTGTGTGTATAGGTAGCGATGCCGCTCATGCGCTGCAGGTAGTTGAGCGCCACGCGCTCGCCCGAAAGCAACACGCGCGCGTCGCCGCGCACCTGGCCCACGTGATCGCCGGCATGCACCTCGTCGCCATCCGAGACATCAAACAGCACCGAGCTCTGCGAATCCAGCAGCTCAAAGGTGCGGGCAAACACATCCAAGCCGGCGATGATGCCGTCGGCCTTGGCGATAAGCTCCACCGTGGCGGGACGCGCCGTGGGGCACACGCTCGCCGTGCTCACGTCCTCAAACGTGATGTCCTCGCGCAGGGCCTGCAGAATCAGATCATCGACGACGAGCTTCATGGTAATGGGATTCATGGTCTACTCCTCCACGGCCTGCGTGCCGGCGGCACGGGCCAAATCATCGATTGCCAGAGGGTCGGCGCCCAGGGCGCGATGACGGCCATCGAGCGCGGGATCGCCCGCCTGCTCCACTGCGAGCGACTCGCCGGTGCGCATGTACCACGCGGCGCGACGACCCCAGACCAGCGCCTCGAGCAGGCTGTTGGAAGCCAGGCGATTCTTGCCGTGAACGCCGTTGCAGGCCGTCTCGCCCGCGGCGTAGAGCTCGGGCATCGAGGTGCGGCCGTCCTTGTCGACCCACACGCCGCCCATAAAGTAGTGCTGCGTCGGCGTAACGGGAATGGGCTCGTCCAAGATGTCGCGGCCGTCCTCCAGGCAGCGCGCGCGAATGTTGGCAAAGTGCCCGGTCACCACGTCGCGCTCGACGGGGGCAAAGCTCAGCCACTCGTGCTCGGTGCCGTCCTGCTTCATCTGCTCGCGAATAGCGGCGGCGACCACATCGCGCGGCTGGAGCTCATCGGTAAAGCGCTCGCCGGCGGCGTTAAGCAAAATCGCGCCCTCGCCGCGGCAGCTCTCGCTGATCAGGAAGGTGCGGCCCGGCTGCGGCGAGAACAGCCCCGTGGGGTGAATCTGCACGTAGTCCAGGTGCTCCATCTTAATGCCATGCTCCTGAGCAATGTAGCAGGCATCGCCCGTGAGCTGCGGGTAGTTGGTCGAATGGTCGTATACGCCGCCGATGCCGCCCGTTGCCCACAGCGTGTGGCGGGCATGGATCTTAAACGGCTCGCCGGCATGCGCGCCCTCGGCGGCATTTACCAGCTCGTCGGCGGGACGAACCGAGTTGTTCTCGTCCACGGGAACGGCGACGATACCGGTGCACACCGTGGCGCCGTCACGCTCGCCCGTCAGGATGTCGGTCATGGCCACGTGCTCCAAAATCTGCACGTTGTCCAGCTTGCGAACGGCCTGGAGCAGTTTGGTCGTGATCTCCTTGCCCGTAATGTCGGCATGGAAGGCAATGCGCGGACGGCTGTGCGCGCCCTCGCGGGTAAAGTCGAGGCTGCCGTCGGCCTTGCGCTCAAAATCCACGCCCATCGCTAGCAGGTCGTTGATGACCGAACGGCTCGAGCGGATCATGATGTCGACGCTCTCGCGGCGGTTCTCGTAGTGACCGGCGTGCATGGTGTCCTCAAAGAAGGCATCATAGTCCGAGCCCTCGGGCAGCACGCAGATGCCGCCCTGCGCGAGCATCGAATCGCACTCATCGACCGCGCCCTTGGAGAGCATGATCACGCGCGTGCTCGTCGGCAGATTGAGGGCCGCGTACAGACCCGCCACGCCGCAGCCGGCAATGACGACGTCGCACTCCATATCGGGGTATTGCTTGGTTTCCACAGGAATCCTCTCCCTTGTAATGTGGCATAAGGGACCGTCCCTCATGCAACATTGTTCTAGCGTGCTGCGTACTCGAGCATACGGTCGAGCGTGAGCTTGGCCTGGTCTGCTGCCTCGTCCGAGACGCCGATCTGCACCTCGCCCTCGCCCGTCTCCAGGCAGCGCACGAGCTTTTCGAGCGTGATAAGATCCATGTTGACGCAGGTGGGCTGCACCGCGGGGAAGTAGAACTTCTTGCCGGTGCCCTGGCAGCGGCGCTCGAGCTCGTAGAGCACGCCGCGGACCGTCACGATAATGAACTCGCTCGCGTCGGACTCCTCGGCGTACTTGATAATGCCGGCGGTGGAGCCGATGTAGTCGGCCTCGGCCAGGACGTCGGCCTTGCACTCAGGATGCGCCAGCACGAGCGCGTCGGGGTGGGCCTCCGTCGCGTCGACGATCTGCTCGACGGTGATGATGTGATGGCGCGGGCAGTAGCCGTTGTTGAGAATGACGTGCTTTTGCGGCACCTGCTCGGCTACGAAGCGTCCCAGGTTTTGATCGGGAATGAACAGGACATGCTGCTGCGGCAGCTCGGACACGATCTTAACGGCGTTGGAGCTGGTGACGCACACGTCGCTCCAGCTCTTGATCTCGACCGTGGAGTTGACGTAGCAGACGACAGCCAGGTCGTCGCCGTACTCGGCGCGCGCCGCGTCGACCGTCTCGTGCTTGACCATGTGCGCCATGGGACAGTCCGCGCCCGGCTCGGGCAGCAGCACGGTCTTGGTGGGGTTGAGCAGCTTGGCGCTCTCGCCCATAAACTCCACGCCGCACAACACGATGGTCTGCTGCGGCAGGCTCTTGGCGAGCTTGGCCAGGTAGAAGCTGTCGCCGACGTAATCAGCCACGGCCTGCACCTCGGGCGCCACGTAATAGTGCGCCAGGATCACCGCGTCACGTTGGGTTTTTAGTTGCTGAATGGCCTCGACGAGCTCTGCGGGCACCAGTGCCGCACGCTCCGTTGCCGTCGTTGCCGATGCCAGGCCGGCCGCGATATCGCGTGCAAGCTCCGACGCATCCATGTTCGCGCTCTGTGCCATCAAGGCCCCTCTCTTTTGGCGAATCTTGGGGCTTTAGTATGACACCTAGGTTTACAGCTGACAAGACAGCTGTAAACCTAGGTGTAAAGTTGAAATAAAGATTCAATCATGTGGCAGGTCCATATTCGAACTGGCAAGCTGAGGATAGCTGAGCTCTCGATGGCGCAGGAGGCATCTTTCGCCACCGCAATACCGCTTGGCGCGAGTTGCACGCCGTGGGGCGCAAACGGTCCGCACCCCCACAAGCGGTCCGCACCCAATGTGGCAAAATCGAACTACTAAGGGGGCTTAGAATGCTCAAGATTATTGCCTGCGACGATGATGTCGCTTTTCTAGATAGACTGCACCGGATGATCGACCGTTGGTCGACCGAGACGGGCACGACGGTCGATGTTGCGCTCGTCACGCGCGGCGAGGACCTGCTGGCCCGCCATGCCGCATCGCGCGCCGACATCATTCTGCTCGACATGATCATGCCGCTCGTCAACGGCATGGACACCGCACGCGAACTGCGCCAGGCCGACACCGCCGTGCGCCTGGTGTTCCTCACCTCGTCGCCCGAGTTCGCGCTGGAATCCTACGAGGTCCGCGCCTTCGACTATCTGCTCAAGCCCGTGACTTACGAACGCCTGGCGCAGTTGCTCGACGAGCTTTCGAGCATGCGCCCGTCAGCGACCGACGAACTCGTCATCAAAACGTCCTTTGGCTACCACGCCCTGCGCCTGTCCGACATCGAATATGCCGAGGCGCGCAACAAGCACGTGGTCTTCCACCTGCGCGACGGACGCGATATCGAGGCACTCGAGTCGTTCCGCAGCGTCGAGGACCGTTTGGCGCAAAATGCCACCTTCTTTAAATGCCACCGTAGCTACCAGGTCAACTTGCGCAATATCGATCACTTTGACCGCACGGACATCGTCATGCGCTCGGGTGCGTGCATCCCGCTTTCGCGCAGCTGCAAGCAGGGATTCCAAGACGCCTACTTTGCGGTTCGCTTTGAGGGTGGGAGACACTGATGGTCTCCTCGGTCGAAATGGTCCTTTGGGCAATCCACCACGCCACGACGCTGCTCTTTGGCGTCTTTGCCTCGGCGGCGCTGTGCGGTATCGAGATCAACCGGCGTCATGCGCTTGAACTGGTGCTGGTCGGTGCCGTAACTGGATGCGCATTTGGCCTCGCCAATGCCGTCGGCGGCGAGCTTTTCGCCCGCCAGGTATATCCGCTCGTCGTGCATCTGCCGCTCGTCATCTATTTGTGCGCGCGCTACCGCCTGAGCCCGCTGCTTGCCGTGCTCGGCATTACGAGTGCCTATCTGAGCTGCCAGTTCAGCAATTGGATGGGCATCGCCGCCTTTGCCGCAACCGATTCTCAGATCGCGTACTATCTGGCGCGCATCGCGACCACACTCGCCGTCTTTGCCGTCCTGTTGCATTGGGCCGGCGACATCGGTCCGCGCTTGGCGATTAAAAGCACCACCGAGCTGGGCATCCTTTTAATCCTGCCGCTCGTCTATTACGTCTTTGACTATGCCACCAACGTCTACACCACGCTGTTCCACTCGGGCTCGGTGGTAACGGTTGAGTTTTTGGCATTTGCGCTCTGTGCGTTCTACCTTATGTTTCTTGCCGTTTACCTACGCGAATACGAAGAAAAGGAAACCGCCGAGCGAGAGCGCTGGATGCTCGAAACCCGCGACAGCGCCGCCATCAAAGAGCTCGAGGCTTGGCGTCAATCTGGGCGCGAGCTGTCGATTCTTCGCCACGATATGCGCCACTTCCTACGCGGCCTGGCCGCTTTAATTGAGGAGGGCCACACCGACGAGGCGCTCAAACGCATCGATGAACTCTGCGAAGCCGGCGATCGCACCGCCGTACGCCGCTTCTGCGCCAACGAGACCGTAAACATCGCGCTTTCGTCATTTAGCTCGGATATCAATAGAAACGGCATTACCGCCAACCTGCGCGCCGCCGTACCCGAAACCATCCACGTAGGTGACGCCGACCTGTTTAGCGTGCTCTCAAATGCCTTGGAAAACGCTATCACCGCCGCAAGCGCCGCACCCCAAGGAAAGCGATTCGTCGACTTTGACCTGCGATTAGAGGACGGCCAGCTGCTGCTGTTAGTTTCCAACACGTTTGACCGCGCGCCGCGCATGGTCGACGGCATGCCCGTGACCCGGCATGCGGGCCATGGCTTTGGCACCAGGAGCATCAAACTTGCCGTGGAGCGCATGAACGGCAACTGTCAGTTCCGCATTAACGGCGATCGGTTTGAGCTGCGTGCTGTGATGTAAGGGCGCGGGCGCGACGGATTTGCGTTCCGCGGGTACGGCTCGCCCGCTCGGGGTCATTTGTCGACGCGGGCTCGCTACAGCGGGGCGGCCGCCGGAGTCAGCTGCTTGATGTAGGCCCACATGCGCTGCTTAGCGGCCTTGTCGGTGAGTGCTGCCTCAAAGCCGTCGAGTGCGAGCACGCGGCGGCCCTGCACATGGGCGACCAGGCCGGGCTTGAGCATGGCGGTGTCGAAGTCATCGATCGCCACAAGCATATCGGCGTAGGTCTCGCGCATGGCGTCAGCCGCGTTGTTGTCGAGCAGTAGCACCGCCTCGGGGTCCAAGGCCTCAAGCGCCTCGCGGAACAGCTCGCACGGCAGAGTCTCGCCCACCGCGACCGCTCCGTCGCCCACGCCGGCGACGCTTGCCAGCACGCAAAAATCCTCGGGCGCGTAACCGATGGCCCCAAGCGCCTTGCGCAACGCCGCGCCATCCGGGCCGGCGGCAAGCTCGCCACCCGAACGCTCGGCCTCGTCCAAATCGCCTTTGACCAGCACGATCGGCGAGCACGCGTTGCCCGCGATACGCACGCCACGGACCGCAAGCGATGTGAGCTCTTGCTCGGCCGCCTGGGCGATGGCTTCTTTTTTCTGGCTTTGTGACGTGGACATGCGCTCTCCAATCGTTTGCGTGCCCACCATTATATAAAAGAGCTGCCCGCGAGTGGTTGCTTTGCGGGCGGCTGGGTATAAGCACGGTCGTACTGAGTTTTACGCGGCTGAGCCGCGTCACATTATGGAGGTCACCATGGCTGACATTAAGCAGATTACCCCCGAGAATTTCGATTCCATCGTTAACGACAGTCTACCCGTGCTGGTCGATTTTTGGGCACCGTGGTGCGGGCCCTGTCGATCCCTCTCGCCCATCGTTGACGAGGTTGCCGATGAGCTGGCGGGCAAGCTTGCCGTTGCCAAATGCAACGTCGACGACAACCAGGACCTGGCCATGAAGTATGGCGTCATGAGCATCCCCACGCTGATTGTGTTTAAGAACGGCGAGGAGATTGACCGCTCGGTTGGCGCTCTGCCCAAGGCGAGGCTGCAGGCGCTGCTGGAGAAGCATCTGTAATACGCTTGTTACATGTTGCCGTCTGCCTGCCGTCCATGAGCGCTTTTACGCCGCTCGCCGGACTTCTGAATGCACCGAGTGCAACCACGGATAGTATGGTAGTCACAAACAGCCCCCAGTGAACGGGTGCGGGTCGCACAGACTCGTACCCGTTTTCTTATGCAGCTGCGCGCAGAGCGGGCGTAGTAAAATCTGAACCACTGAACTGCCCCATACAAAAGGAGATTTCCCATGCATGATGTTGGAATGAACATGAGCCAGCTTGCCATGAGCGTCAAACAGGTCGACGACACCATCGAGCTCGCTCATGAGTGGAGCCATCAGTTGCTGCATGCGACCGAGAATTTTGACATGGAGCGCATCGGCGCCAAGCTCGAGGCCGCCATGGCCGCGCTGCACGAGGCGCATGACGCGCTCGAGGGCTACGAGGAAGCCATCGAGGCCGACCACAACTCCGTCGGCTCCGTGAAGCTGGTGTAAGGTGGCCGAACACGAGCACGGCTGCGGGTACGAGCACGAGCATCCGCACGGGGCGGACGGTGACGCGGGCTGCCACTGTAGTGGTTCCGGCTCCGAGCTGGTCCGTTTTTCGGTTACCGCACCCGACGACCTGCTGCGCCGTTTTGACGAGCAGATCGCACGCCGCGGCGACGTGGCCAACCGATCCGAGGCCGTGCGCGACCTGATTCGCGCCTCGATCGCCAAGGAGCAGATGCGCACGCCCGATGAGCACGTTATCGGGTCGCTCACCATGATCTACGACCATCACACCGGCGATCTGACGCGCCGTCTGGACGAGGTGCAGCACGACTACACCGACGAGATCGTATCGACCATGCACGTGCATCTGGATCACCACAACTGCTTGGAGATTCTGGCGCTCAAGGGTCGCGGCGAGCGCGTCTACGAACTAGCCGACCGTCTGCTGGGCCTGCGCGGCGTTAAGCACGGCGAGCTCACGTGCGCCGCCACCAAGCAGAGCCTGGGGCTGTAGCGGGATTTCCCGCAGCGCACCTGCCAAAAAGGGACAGGTTTGTTTTGGCAGGTTTAGCGTTTTACCTACCAAAACAAACCTGTCCTTTTTTGGTCGGTTTTGATGAGGGGTGTCGCATGCGGCATGTGCATATTCATGTGACGGGCATTGTGCAGGGCGTTGGCATGCGGCCGTTTGTGTATCGCGAGGCCATTGCGCATGGCATTTGCGGATGGGTGCTCAATGCGGGCGACGGCGTGCATATCGAGGCGCACGCTCCGGCCGATGCGCTCGATGCTTTTGTTGCCGCGCTTTCTGAGCATGCGCCTGCGGCAGCCCGCGTAGAGCATGTCGAGGTTGTGGACCTGGCAGCCAACGGCTGGGATACCGCCAATGAACAGGGTTTTCGCATCGTAGCATCGCAGGACCAGACCGCGCACACCACACTTGTCTCGCCCGATATCGCCACCTGTGACGATTGCCTGCGCGAGTTGTTCGATCCCGCCGACCGACGCTATCACTACCCCTTTATCAACTGCACTAACTGCGGCCCACGCTTTACCATCATCCGATCGCTGCCTTATGACCGAGCGGCCACATCGATGGACCGTTTCCCCATGTGCCCCGCCTGCGCCGCAGAGTATGCCGATCCACTCGACCGTCGCTTTCACGCACAGCCCGATGCCTGCTTTGATTGCGGGCCGCATATTACGTGGCGCGAGGCTGTGAACGGCGATGCGTGCGGGAATTCGTCCGCGACACTGGCCGTCGGCACCACACGCGAAGCCAGCGACGCTATCATCGAGCGCTGCGTTGAGCTGCTGGCCAGCGGTGGCATCGTCGCCATCAAGGGCCTGGGCGGATTCCATCTATCCTGTGACGCTGCCAACGAGCAGGCGGTGGCCGAGCTGCGCCGTCGCAAGCGTCGCAGCAACAAGCCGCTTGCCGTCATGGTGCGCAGTCTTGCCGATGCCGGGCGCCTGTGCTATATCGACGATGCTGAACGCGATCTGCTCGCTGGCAGTATCCGCCCCATTGTGCTGCTGCGCCGGCGCACTGTTGGCGAGGGCAACGGCGATTCCCCCGACATCCTCGCTCTCGCGCCATCTGTCGCGCACGACCTTCCTGAGCTCGGCGTCATGCTCCCCTATACGCCGCTTCAACATCTGTTGCTTGCCGCGGCAGAAGCCTGCGGTATGCACGCGCTCGTCATGACCAGCGGAAACCTGAGCGAAGAACCCATCGAGACCGACGACGACCCTGCCTGGGAACACCTCGTTGCCGCCGGCATCGCCGACGCGCTGCTCGGTAACGACCGCGCGATCCTCTCGCGCTACGACGACTCTGTAGTGCGCGTGGTCGACGGCGCCATTATGCCCGTTCGCCGCGCTCGCGGATATGCACCCCAGCCGCTGCCGTTGCCGGCGCTCGACGGCGCTCCGTCCTGCGTGCTCGCCTGCGGGCCACAACAAAAGGCCACGATTGCGCTCACGCGTGAAGGGACGAACGGCGAGGCGACCTGTTTTGTGTCGCAGCATATCGGCGATGTTGAAAACGGCGGGACCTTCGATGCCTGGAACGCCGCGCGCACGCGCTTGGAAGATCTCTTTGACTTGGCGCCCGCCGCCTTGGCCTGCGATTTACACCCCAGCTATCTATCGGGCCAGTGGGCGCGCGAGCAGACGCGAAAATGCAATCTGCCGCTCGTCGAGGTGCAGCACCATCATGCGCATATCGCGAGCGTAATGGCCGAGGCCATCGCCGCGGGCCAGCTTACAACCGACGCGCGCGTCCTTGGCATCGCCTTTGACGGCACCGGCGCCGGCACCGATGGGACCATTTGGGGCGGCGAGTTTCTTGTTGCCAGCCTTGGCGGCTTTGAGCGTGCCGCGCATTTGCGCACCTGGGCGCTCCCCGGTGGGGCGGCCTCCGTGCGCGACGCCCGCCGCAACGCCTTTGCCCTGCTCAGTGAGCTTGGCCTGCTCGAGCACCCAGGTGCCGCTCGGCTTTTAGACAGCCTCAACGAGCAAACGCGCAACGTGACAGCCACCATGATCGAGCGCGGCATCAACAGCCCGCGTACCAGCAGCATGGGGCGTCTCTTTGATGCCGCGGCAGCAATTCTGGGCATCTGCGACAAGGCAACCTACGAGGGCGAACCCGCCATCGAGCTTGAGGCCGCCGCCTGGCGCGCGCTCGACAACGAAATCGCCCATTTTCCCGACGACAACGCCGGCTATTTCGCATCTGGCCCATCGTGGCTGGACGGCCCCTATGTTCTGGACCAGAAAGCACTCTTTGAGGCACTTTTGGGAGGAATTGAAGCCGGAGCGCCCGCCTACAGGCTCGCGCTCGACTTCCATATCGCCATCGCGCGCTCTTCGGCACGAATCGCACGCGAAATCTGCGCGCGCGAAGGCATCGATACCGTCGCGCTCTCGGGCGGCGTGTTCATGAACCGACTTTTGCTCCAGCTCCTCACCCGCGAGCTCAAAAGCATGGGTCTCACTGTCTTGATTCCCCAAACCGTGCCCGTTAACGACGGCTGCATCGCCTACGGTCAGGCGGCAGTCGCAAGCGCTCGTCTTGCGCAGATTGCATCGCAGTAGGCTGTTCGGCCAGCCCGCAAGCCGCCGTCTCACAGGTGTAGCGCGTTTGCCCGCAGCGCCCGCGAGCGCTACCATCAACTGATGGATTATTAAGCGCCCATCCAGCGCAAAGCGTATAAAAGGGGAACAATATGTGCCTTGCCGTTCCCGGCAAAGTAGTCAAACGCGACGACGACCTCAAGGCCACCGTCGACATGATGGGCATCGAGCGCCCCGTGTCGCTGCGACTCGTGCCGACGGCGCAGGTTGGCGACTATATTCTCGTACACGCCGGCTTTGGCATCCAGATTGTCGACGAGCGGGAAGCACAGGAAACGCTCGAGCTTGTTAATGCCATGTCCGAGCTGGTCGAAGAAGACCAGCTGGCCACCAACCCGGCGGAGGCTTACTAGTGGCGGCCGAGCAGCCGGCTCGCTCCGGTATCGATTTCTCGGCATTCCGCGATCCCAAGCTGGCTCGCGAGCTCATCGAGCGCATTCATGAGCTTGTCGGCGACCGCGCCATCAACCTTATGGAAGTCTGCGGCACGCATACCGTGAGCATCGGGCGCTATGGCTTTCGCTCCATTATGCCGGCAGGGCTCAAGCTGCTGAGCGGCCCGGGCTGCCCCGTCTGCGTCACCGCCAACCGCGACATCGACCACGCAATCGCGCTCGCCAACATAGACGGCGCCATCATCACCACCTTTGGCGACATGATGCGCGTGCCCGGATCATCCACCTCGCTCGCTGCGCAAAAGGCGGCGGGGCGCGATATTCGCATTGTGTACTCCCCGCTCGACGCGCTCGACATTGCCGAGCAAAACCCTGATCGCCCGGTCATTTTTATGGGCGTGGGCTTTGAGACCACAACGCCCACCATCGCCGCCGCCATCTTGGAGGCCGAGGCGCGCGGGCTTTTGAACTTCTCGGTCTATTGCGCCCACAAGACCACGCCGCCGGCGTTGCGCGCCATCGCCAACGATCCCGAGACCGCCATCGACGGCTTTATCCTGCCGGGACACGTCGCCACCATCACGGGCTTGGCGCCCTTTAGCTTTTTGGTCGACGAATTCAATACCCCGGGCGTGGTCACGGGATTTGAACCGGTCGATATCCTGCAGGGCATCTGCATGCTGGTCCAGATGGTTGTCGAGGACAGGCCAGCGATTGACAACGCCTACCGTCGCGGCGTCAATGCCGACGGCAATCCCGTAGCGCGCCAGCTGGTCGAGCAGGTATTTGAGCCGTGCGATACCACATGGCGCGGATTGGGGTCGATTGCGGCTTCGGGGCTCGCCATTCGTCCCGAATTCTCGCGCTTTGATGCCCGTACCCGCTTTGATGTGCCCGTTGAGGCGACAGTCGAGCCACGCGGATGCCGCTGCGGCGACGTGCTGCGCGGGGCCATTACGCCGAGCGACTGCCCGCTCTTTGGCCGCACCTGCACGCCCGAGCACCCCGTCGGCCCGTGCATGGTGAGCTCCGAGGGCAGCTGCGCGGCGTACTACCGCTACCGCAACTAGCCCGGACACACCCGCACACCGGCACCACCCACGATTGGAGTTTTCGATATGTCCCATAGCGTTACCGATAGCACCGTCCTGCTGGGCCACGGCTCCGGCGGCCAGATGATGAAACGCATCATCGATGAGGTCTTTTTGGATGCCTTTGGGTCGCCCGAGCTGCTCGAAGGCAACGACGCCGGCGTCGCCACGCTGCCCGCGAGCGGGCGCATCGCCATGTCGACCGACAGCTTTGTAGTCTCGCCGCAGTTCTTCCCCGGTGGCAACATCGGCCGCCTCGCCGTGTGCGGAACCGTCAACGACGTCGCGACCTCGGGCGCCAACGTGCGCTACCTATCGTGCGGCTTCATCCTCGAAGAGGGCTATCCCATGGATAAGCTCCACCAGATTGTGCAGACGATGGCCGAAACGGCGCACGAAGCGGGCGTGTCCATAATCACGGGCGACACCAAGGTGGTCGAGCGCGGCGGGGCCGACGGCGTCTATATCAATACCGCCGGTGTGGGCGAGGTACCCGCGGGCGTGGCGCTCAGTGGCGCAAACTGCCGGCCCGGCGACGTCATCCTGGTGTCGGGCACACTGGGCGACCACGGCATCGCCATCATGAGTCAGCGCGAGGGTCTGGCGTTTTCGAGCACCATCGAAAGCGACGCCGCACCGCTCAACCACCTGATTGCCGATGTGCTTTCCGCAGCACCCGACACACGCTGCTTCCGCGACCCCACGCGCGGTGGCTTGGCGTCCACACTCAACGAGTTTGCCCAGGCCAGCAATGTTGCCATGGAGGTCGACGAGGATGCCGTGCCCGTGCGTCCCGACGTGCAGGCCGCCTGCGAGATGCTCGGCTACGATGTGCTGCAGGTGGCAAACGAGGGCAAGATGGTTGCCGTCGTGCCGGCCGAACAAGCCGATGCGGCGCTGGCCGCCATGCGCGCCGCCCGCTACGGCGAGAACGCCGCGATTATCGGCCGCGTGCTGCCACTTGGATCGGACGCTCGACCCGCCGTGCGCGTACGTACCGGCTGGGGTTCGACCCGCATCCTCGACATGCTCGTAGGAGAGCAGCTGCCGAGAATTTGCTAACGACAAAGGCTCAGGGCTATTAAAGATATTCAGATTCCAAACATGCCCGGCACGCATGCCCAGTATCATGGGGTGCGTTTTACAACTCAAGCGGCAGGAGCACCCATGGCAGCAGCTTTTTCCCATGTGATCTTTGACCTGGACGGCACCATCCTCAACACGCTCGAGGACCTGGCGGCCGCCGGCAACCATACCTGCGAGGCGCACGGCTGGCCCACGTTTGCCGTTGACGAGTACCGCTACAAGGTGGGAAACGGCATGCTCAAGCTGGTTGAGCGCTTTATGCCTGCCGAGTATGCGGGCGACAGCCGTATGTTTGAGCAAACGCTTGCCGAGTTTAGGGCTTACTACGGCGAGCACAAGGAGGACCACACCGCCCCCTATGCCGGTACGATCGAGATGCTCGACCGCCTGCGCGCCGCGGGCGTGCAGCTTGCCGTGCTCACTAACAAGGACCACGTCTCGGCGGCTCCGCTTATCGAGAAGTATTTTGGTTCCGAGCGCTTTGCGCTGGTGCAGGGCCGCATCGATGCGTTTCCCCCCAAGCCCGAGGCGCCTGTTACGCTGCATGTGATGGAAGAGCTAGGCGCCGATCCGGCGACCACACTCTACGTAGGCGATTCCAATGTCGATATCCTGACCGGCCACAACGCCGGCCTTAAGAGCGCGGGCGTCAGCTGGGGCTTCCGCGGCCGCGCAGAGCTGGAAGCCGCCGGCGCCGACTACGTGGTGGACACCCAGGACGAGCTCGCGGCGCTGATCCTGGGCGAGTAACGAGCGACACTGCTTAACGCAGCTGCGACAATTCTTCCGCGCGGAAAGCGCATCCCGTTTTGGAGCTCCGGAATGGGATGCGCTTTCCGTTTGAGGCGCATCAGGGAAACCGCATCCCGTTTCAGAGCAATATTCCGGGTCGCACTTTCCGCAACCCACCCCATCCGGAAAATGCGACCCACTATTCGGCCAAAAACCGGGTCACGGTTTCCCAAGCACTCGATGCAACGCTGGCACAAGGAATGTCCCCAACTGCCGGCAGAAAAGGAACGTCCCCAAGTGCCGCCCCAATGACCACCATGGCAACGCCGCAGGTAGAGAACGGACAGCGAAAACGCCCCTAAGCGAGCAAGGTGACGTGAAATGAAAGGGCGCTGACCTTCTGGTCGCGCCCTTGAAATTGAACGTCAGATTGCCGCTTAGGGGCGTTTGCAGCGTCGAGCAGTTACGGCGTTTGGTAAAACGCCGTAACGAACTACCGCGCAACGAACTAGCTCAGCATTGCATCCATCATCTCGGAGTTGACGGAGTCGTCGGCAGACCACTCGCCATCGTCGTTGCAGGTGTACTTGAAGATAACCGTGGTCTTCCTGGGCTCGGTGGCCTTGGTCACATCGACCATAACCTGACCGGCCATCTTGTACAGCTCGTCATCGGAAGGAACCGTGTCAAGCGCAGCAACCTTCTCCTGATACTGGGTGGAGAAGTCCTCGACGATCTTGTTCATAGATTTGCATGTAATAGAGACCTCGGCGGTCGCGACACCCTTGTCCTCGTCGACCGTCACGTCGCCGATCTTGTAGTCAAAGCCCTCAAGATAGGTCTTGGCGTACTCCTTGGGATCGATACCCAGCTGCTCGAACTCGTCGCCCGAAGCCTCCTCCAGACCAGAGAGGAAGTCGTCGCCACCGTTCTTGACCTCGTCAAACTGCGTCGCAAGATCCTCGGTGATGAGCTCCTCAACCGAAGGACCTCCACAGCCGGAAAGCACGACCACGCATGCAACCAAGACGGCCATGAGGGGCACAAGCAGCAGCTTCTTTTTCATGTTGTTCCTCCCAATGAGCGGCACTGCGCTTCCCAAACGCGGCGCACGTTGTAATAAGTAAGCCCATACTATCCACTTATGAACACCCTCGGCAACGCGAAGGCGCGGTCGGTTCGTTTTAGCGTCCGAACGGTTTGCAAGCCCGCCCAATGTGCAATAAAACGCTTCCCCGCTATGCAATAAAAAAGGTGGCCGGAAAACCCGACCACCCTTGCACATCCTTTGGATGCCGCAGTTTACTTGCGGACGACCTTAACGATGGCGTCACCGGCGGCGACAGCGGAGTCGGCCTCGACGGCGAGTTCGACATCGGCAAACTCGGCGGTGTTGGATACGGCCACGACGACGCAGTCCTTGTAACCGGCAGCAGCGATCTTGGCGCGGTCGATCTTGAGAATGGGCTGGCCGGCCTTCACGACGTCGTCGGCCTTGACGAAGCCCTCGAAGCCGTCGCCGTTCATGTTGACGGTATCGACGCCAACGTGCACCAGAACCTCGATGCCGCTATCGGACTGCAGGCCCACGGCGTGACCCATGGTGACGGTCACCTTACCGTCGCAGGGAGCGTAGACCAGATCGTCCTCGGGCCACACGGCACAGCCCTTGCCCAGAACCTCGCCACCAAAGACGGGATCGGGCACGTCGGCCATCTTGATGACCTTGCCCTTGACGGGCGAGCACAGCACGTCGGCGCCAGCAGAAGCAGAGATGGAGGCCGGAGCAGCGGCAGCCGCGGGCTCAGCCTTCTTCTTGAACATGTCAAACAGACCCATACGTTTTCTCCTCTTGATTAAGCGCAACGTTGTGCGCATGCCTACGGTAATTATAGTGCCAAATGGTTCAAATGCTAAGGTGGGGACTCGAATCGCAAGCCCTTCCCGGTAGTGCTCGTGGGATGAGCATCTCCTTTGCATCGCGGTTCGATAAGCCGAGTATCGTCCACGCGCGGGACGGGCAGAAGCGGGCACGCCAAACCCGATACTTCTTTTCGCTCTCACGGACTGTCACCGCCCCTGACACTTCCTGATACCGACCGAAACGTGCCAAAATAAACCCGTCCCTTTTTGGTAGGTTTGGCGAGTGTGGATTTTCGGACGCTTAACTAACGAGCGTGGATAATCTCCCACTTTGACTTTGAGGCCGTCACCGAGCCAAAAACGGGAGATTATCCACGTTCATTTTGGATGACCCCCTTGTACCAAGCCGAGCTCCATGGTCAAGTAATAACGACTTTTTATCATTAGATTGTTTATATCAATTCTAATAACTATTTAATCCTTAAACTCGTTATTAGAATTGATATGATTAGCCTAATAACGAGTTTCCGGCACTAAAGATATGGAGGGCGCGATGCAAATCGAGGAGAACGGCCAGGGAACGCTCCGCAATAATCTATCGGGGAAATTGGCTTACTATTCGTTTTTTCCAACGCCCTTGCAATCATTGAGGCAGCTAAACCTCACCGAGGAAACCTATCGCACGCTTTCCGCATGCTCACGAAAGCTTGGAGAGCTTGAAGGCATGCTCTACTTTGTTCCCAACGCCGACATGTATCTGACAATGTACGTGCGCAAAGAAGCACTCCTTTCTTCGCAAATTGAGGGAACCCAGTGCACGTTTGACGACCTACTTAGTCCATCGCAAACACAACTCCATCATAAAGATGTCGCAGACGTCGTGAATTACGTCCGTGCTGTCGACCGCGGCGTAGAACTGCTCAAAAAGATGCCCTTGTGCACGAGACTTCTTAGGCAAGTTCATGCGGTCCTGCTGGACGGAGTGCGCGGAACGGAGAAGAATCCAGGCGAGCTGCGCTCCTCACAAAACTGGATTGGCCCCTCAGGCTGCACCATTGCAACCGCATCGTTTGTCCCTCCAAACATTGAAGATTTGAGTAACACGCTCCAGGACCTCGAACGCTTTATCAATGAGCCTCAAGTCGAAATGGATCCGATTGTGCGGGCGGCGCTCGTCCATTACCAATTTGAAACTGCCCATCCATTCCTAGACGGAAACGGTCGCCTGGGCAGGCTTCTCATTACACTTATGCTCATCAATGATGGCGTTCTTCATTCTTGCTTGTTCTATCCATCGTTCCAGTTCAAGAAAAACCGAAGCGAGTACTACCGGCAACTCACATCCGTAAGGGAGAGAGGCACTTACGAGGAATGGATAGAGTTTTTCTGCAACAGTCTTCTCGAGAGTGCGAAGGACTCGGTAGGGTCTTTAAAAAACCTTGTTGACCTCCATAACCGTTCCACAGCAACCATTACCGAAAATCTCGGAAGGACTGCTGCAAACGGGCAAAGGCTGTTGGGCATTCTTGAAGAGCACCCCATCGTCGACACCGCATTCATCGCTGCCCAACTCGATATCGGCAGGAGTACCGCGAGCTCGCTCGTCAAATCATTTGAAGAATTGGGTATCCTCCGTCCTCTCGACGAGTCAAGACAGAGATACCGGCAGTACGGGTATGAAGAGTATCTTTCGATTCTCAGGGAAGACGCCGAGCCGATTAGATAGGCATCGCAGCCCAGGCAAATTAAAGCGAGCGCGGATAATCTCCCACTTTGAGCCCGCACACAGGCCAAAACTGGGAGATTATCCACGTTCATTCCTGACTAGTCATTTATGAACGTCCCCAATGACTACCAATGACTACCACGGCAACGCCAATGTTTTGGCAACGCCAGCGAGCGGGTCGCATTTGTGACAAGGTGACGTGAAACGAAAGGGCGCTGACCTTCTGGTCGCGCCCTTGAAGTTGAACGTCAGATTGTCCAAATGCGGCCCGCGCAGCGTCGAGCTGTTACGGCGTTTGGTAAAACGCCGTAACTAACAAGCTCCGTACTGCTCGTAGTAGGCATCGATGGCGGTCTTGAGCTCGTCATCGATGACGACCTTGCCGTCGATCTCGTGGTTGTAGAGGGTCTCGACGACCTCGGCCATGGAAACGATGCTCGCGACGGGGAAACCGTACTTTGCCTCGATCTCCTTCTGAGCGGTGGTCACACCGCCCTTGCCGACCTCCATGCGGTTGAGGGACACGATCAGGCCCTTGATCTCGACATCGGCAGCAGCCTTGACCTTAGGATAGGTCTCGTCGATGGACTTGCCGCTGGTGGTGACGTCCTCGACCATGACCACACGGTCGCCGTCCTTGGGCTCATAACCCAGCAGGTTGCCCTTATCGGCACCGTGGTCCTTGGCCTCCTTGCGGTCGCAGCAGTACTTGACCTCCTTGCCGTACAGCTCGTGGTAGGCAATTGCGGTCACGACGGCCAGCGGAATGCCCTTGTAGGCCGGTCCAAACAGCACATCAAAGTCGTCGCCGAAGTTATCGTGGATGGCTTGGGCGTAATACTCGCCCAGCTTCTTGAGCTGATAGCCCGTCACGTAAGCGCCGGCGTTCATAAAGAACGGGGACTGACGGCCGCTCTTGAGCGTAAAGCTGCCGAACTTAAGAACGTCGGACTCGACCATGAACTTGATGAACTCTTGCTTGTAAGCCTCCATGCGGGCTCCTCTCGTAATTGCGTACGTGCTCTTCAGTTTAGCGCAGGCGAGGCGTCGATGTGGGCGTGCTTTGAGGCCACATCCTCCCGTTAGAGTAAGGGACTGGGCGGCGGCTCATACGCTAGTCCTTGGGTGTCCAGGACCAGAAGAAGTTGATAAGGGCCACACGCGAGGCGGTACCGGCCTTTTTGTTGATCGAAGAAATGTGGCGATAGAGCGTGGAGCGCGAAAGGAAGAGCGTTGTGGCGATGTCCTGAACGCTCTGGTCCGAAACGACCAAGACCTCAAGAATATCGCGCTCGCGCTCTGTAAGCCCAAAGGTGGCGACGAAAGCATCGAGTCGTTCATCGGACGTGAGCTCCGCTGCCTCCACGGGCTCGGGGTCGGAGCATGTGGGCGCAAGATCCCCACCAAGATCGTCGGTGGCAAGCGGCAGGCCATCCTGCATCACGACATCATCGGCTCGTTGCCCCAACTGCCCCAGCAGCGTAATCGCAATGCCCACAAACATCCCGAGCGCCGCACCGACCGCAGCCAGCACGTTTTGACTCGAGATGATCGCCACCGCCGGCGCCGTCACGAGCATCGAGCACACGTTGTTGACGACGCGACCCATGCACGGCCAAAAATATGACCAGCGCGCATAGAGCGAGACGGCGGCATATTTTGTGGTAAAGAACACCACGAAAAAGCCCGAGCCCAGATAAAAGATGATCGTGGCAGCAAGCTCGTTGCCGCCATTACCATCGACGATGAGCACAAAGAACGAAAGCGTGGACAGTATGGCGGCACATGTCATGCCGATATTCATATACGAGCGGCCGTGCAGGTCAAATAGTGCGCCAGCGACCAACGAGCTCACGACAAGCAGCAGGCGCGGCCAATCGCCCAAATCGACGGCTCCGACAGCATGCAGGGTCGTGAAGCCCGCGTTGAGAGCGGCGAATACGCTGGAAAGATACGCCGTCGCCACGGTCAGGCGAACTACGGCGCGACGGAATGCCGCCTTTGCCTCGGGATCGTCATGCCACTTGGCGCCATATACCAGAGCATCTACCGAAAGCCCGGCAGCACTGGGTTCAAAGTTGGGATCGGACTCGTCGCGCAGCTTGGCGCGTCGAGCACCGTGGAGCAACGCCACCTGCGCGATCGCACAGACGACCAGAACAGCCTGCTGAGGAATGCCGACAGGCATCACCATGTGGTTGAGAACCTGCACCAGAACGCCCATGGCGTAAGAAAGTGCAGCGGCGCGCGCCAAGCAGGGCGTTCGCGCAAAGCGCCTCGCAAAATTTGCATGGGCAGTCGATCCGCAGTAGCCCAGCGCGCAGCACGCCACCAAACCGCCGGCAATTACCACCTCAACCTGAACCGCCATAATCAACAGCAGCAATGCCGCCACCAGCAAAACGCCCGTGACGTCACTCGTTGCGTCGATAGCATGGGGACGGCGATAGTACAGAATGGGACGCACAAAAAAGCCAATCACGCTCGCGCCGATGACAAGGCTCTCATAAATAACGACCTCGTTCGGAGACACGAACTCGGCCATGCGCACATCAAAAAGATACTCGCACGCCAAAAACGTGAAGAAGAACAGCGCCAGGCATATAATCTCCCGAATGCCCCGACGCAAATATGCGGTTGTGTCTCCCATGCCCCTCACGGTTAACCCCCGGCCGCTCAATTGTCTGGAATCTATTTTAATAAAGAATCAATCTCAATATCAAAGCCAAGCTCGAAATGCTGCCAATTCGACCCCAGTCGTCCACATCACGCCGCGATTTTGAGCCGCATGGACCAGATGGGGCACGCGCGACCTCTAGCTCGGCAAGGAGTGTCTCCAACTGCCACTCATTTAAGTACGTCCCCAATGAGTACCTTCGGCAAAGAGTGTCCCCAGTGACTAGCCGTTTAAGAACGTCCCCAGCGACTAGTCAAAAATGGGCCATGTGTCCCAGTTGTGGAGACTCCTTGAGCCGTCTGGGTATCGTGAAAGATCGCACGCTCGCCCATCATCAAAAGTGACACACGCTACCTGTTGATGGGAGGCAGCCATGGGCTTCTTTGACAAGATGTTCGAGAAGAAAGAGTGCGCGATTTGCGGTACCGAGCTGGGACTTTTGGGAAAGACCAAGATCAACGAAGGCTACCTGTGCAAAGAGTGCGCCGGCAAGCTCTCCCCCTACTTCCACGGCTATCGCTCCAGCACCGCGGACGATATCCGCGAGCAACTCGCCTACCGCGAGGCCAATGCCGAGCGCCTGGCCTCGTTCAACCCCACGCGCACGCTCTCTGCCGGGCGCACCAACATCATGCTCGACGAAGACGCGGGCCTGCTGATCGTTACCTCGCAGAGCCGCTGGCGCGACGCCAACCCCGACATCATCGAGTTCTCGCAGGTACTCGGCTGCGATATGGATATTGACGAGCATCGCACCGAGATCTATCGCGAGACCAAAGACGGCGAACGCGAGAGCTATAACCCGCCGCGCTACGACCTGGATTACGACTTTAACCTGACCATCCACGTCAACACGCCGTACTTTACCGAGATCAATCTGCGCGTGAACGACTCCACCATCGACCAGCGCGGTTCCATCGAATACCGCGAGGCCAAGCGCCAGGCAACCGAGGTCCGCGACGCCATGGTGCAACTGCGCCAGGAAACGCGCGACAGCGTCGTGGCCGCCAAGGTCCCCAAGACCGCGGTCACCTGTCCCTTCTGCGGTGCAACCACCATTCCCGATGCCAGCGGGCGCTGCGAATACTGCGGCGGCGCCATCGGCGCATAGTCTCCGGCACGGAAAGGACCGATCATGGCCTTCGAGAGTGTCAACTATCAGTGCCCCGCATGTGGCGGCCCCCTTCACTTTGCCAGTGCCGAGCAAAAGCTCGTCTGCGACTACTGCGATTCGCGTTTTGAAGTCGAAGAAGTCGAGGCCCTCTATCGCGAGCGCCAGGACAAGGCCGATGCCAAAGCCGATGCCGCAGCCGCGGTCCCCAAGCCTGCTGTCGACGATGCCGTGCAGGAGCTGGCTCAAAACGCCGGCTACATCTGCTCGTCGTGCGGCGCCGAGTTGGTCTCGGACGGCACCGTCGCCGTTACCACCTGCCCGTACTGCGGCAACTCCGCCGTAGCGCCCGGTCAGCTTTCGGGCGACTTCTCGCCCGACCTGGTGATTCCGTTTAAGCTCGGGCGCGACGATGTCACGGCCGCACTCAAGGAACACTACAAGGGCAAGATCTTGCTGCCCAAGAGCTTTGTCACCGGCAACCACATCGACGAGGTCCAAGGTGTCTACGTGCCGTTTTGGCTCTACGGCGCCCGCGTTGACGGCGAAGTGTGCTTTGATGCGACCAACGAGACCGTGACTGAGGAATCCGATCGCACCGTCACGACCACCGACCACTACGACGCCTACCGTAAGGGCAATATCTCGTTTGAGCGCGTGCCGGTCGACGGATCGTCCAAGATGCCCGACGGCCATATGGACGCCATCGAGCCGTTTGACTACGACGCGCTGCGCCCGTTCTCAGTCGCGTATATGCCCGGCTACATCGCCAACCGCTACGACGAGGATTGTGAGACCTGCAAGGCGCGCGCCGAGCGCCGCATGGAGGAGAGCACGATCTCGGCCCTGCGCGAGACCGTCGTCGACGAGTATGACGACGCCACAGTCGAAAGCAAGCAGCTCGACTACACCTGGGAAGACAGCGACTACGCCCTGTTTCCCGTGTGGATGCTTTCCACCTCGTGGAACGGCAAGAGTTATCTGTTTGCCATGAACGGCCAGACCGGCCGCATGGTCGGCGAGCTTCCCTGCTCCAAGCCCAAGCTCGCTATCGCCTCGGTGCTGTTCTTTGTGATCGGGTTTGTCCTCTCCCAGATTCTCTTTATGGGCGAGAACGCCTTCGATCCGAATTACCTCACCTTTGATATCGAGGGCATCCTCATCAACATCGTCGCGCCGCTGATCATCGTAATCATCGCAGACGTGCTGCTGGTGGGCCAGCTCAAGACAGCCAACGAGGCCACCCACGCCGATTACTACTGCGGAGACCTCGACCTGACCGAGAAGCACGACACCTTCAGCCACACCGAGACCACCGTTGTCATGAAGGACAACAAGGACGATTAGCCATTCTGACCAATACCACCCGGCCTTTGACGAGAAAGGAAGATCACCATGGGACTCTTGAGAGCTGGATTGGGAGCTGCCGGCGGCGTCATGGCCGACCAGTGGAAAGAATTTATCTATTGCGAATCGATGCCCGCCGACGTCTTAGCCTGCAAGGGCAGCAAGCGCACCGGCGGCCGCAGCTCCAACACGCGCGGCGAGGACAACGTCATCTCCAACGGCTCCGTCATCGCCGTCAACGACGGCCAGGGCATGCTCGTGGTGCAAAACGGCAAGATCATCGAGGTCGCGCTGGAGCCCGGCGAGTTTGTCTTTGACACCGGCAGCGAGCCGAGCGTCTTTAGCGGCAACCTGGGCGACTCCATCAAGGAGACGTTCGCCAATATCGGCAGCCGCTTTACCTTTGGCGGCGACGCGGGCAAAGACCAGCGCGTCTACTTTATCAACACCAAGGAGATCATCGGCAACAAGTACGGCACCGCCTCGCCCGTGCCCTTCCGCGTGGTCGATAACAACATTGGCCTGGATGTCGACATCTCCGTTCGCTGCAACGGCGAGTATTCGTACCGCATCACCAACCCGCTGCTGTTCTACACCAACGTGTGCGGCAACGTGACCGATAGCTACACGCGCGATAAGATCTGTCTCTTATACACATCTCCGAGCCCACGAGACCGGAGCCTATCTC
>URBB01000016.1 GCA_900545835.1 uncultured Collinsella sp.
CCTGCGCAAGACGAAGGCCACATTAAGTGGCCTTCTTTGCGTGCGGAACTCGCGACAAACCAAAACCACCTCGCCAGCCCAGCGACCATGGGGTCCCAAGGTTTTCAAAAGGCGGTGGGCGCGCAGTGCGCCGACCGCCGATATATGGGGTCTGATATTTTCTACCAGCTAGGGCCTCTTACTCGTCTAGGAGATCTTCGGGCATGTCGTTGCCGTCGCCTAGATCGACAGGGGTTTCTTCGGGGGCAGAGCCGTCTTCTGTGGCTTCGCCTTCGGGCTTCTCTTTGGCGGCCGTCATGCGGGCCACAGCGCAGATGCGGTCGTTGTCGTCGACGGTCATCATCTTGACGCCCTGGGTGGCGCGGCCGGTCTGGCTGATCTCGTCGGTCTTGACGCGAATGACCGTCGCGCCCTCCGTCACGATGAACAGCTCGTGCTGCGGGCCCACCGTCTTCATGGCCGCAAGGTTACCCTTACGCTCGGTCATTTGGATGGTGTAGACGCCCTGGCCGCCGCGATTCTGCTCCGGGTAGTCCGCAACCGGCGTGCGCTTGCCGTAGCCGCGCTCGGTGATGACGAACAGATCGCCGTTGCCGTTAGTGACTTCCATGCCCAGAACGCTCACGCCGTCCTTCAGACCGATACCGCGAACGCCGCTGGTATCGCGGCCGGTGGCGCGCACCTGCTCCTCGGAGAACATGATCGCCTTGCCCGCAGTGGTGGCCAGGATAATCTTGTCGCCCTCGCGCACGCGGCGCACGTTCAGCAGCGCGTCATCGTCACGCAGGTTGATAGCGATCAGGCCGTCGCGACGGCTGCGGTCATACACACTCATCACGGTCTTCTTGACCATGCCGCTCTTGGTGGCAAACATCAGGTACTCGTCGGCCGGGAACTCGCGGCAGCTGATGACGCTCGCGATCTTCTCGCCTTCCTCGAAGGGCAGCAGGTTGACGATCGCGGTACCGCGCGCCTGGCGCGTACCCACCGGCAGCTCGTGCACCTTCAGGCGATAGACCTTGCCCTTGCTCGAGAAGAACAGCACGTACTCGTGCGTGGACGCGATGAACATCTCGTCGATAACGTCGTCCTCTTTGAGGTTGACGCCCGATACGCCCTTGCCGCCGCGCTTCTGGGCGCGGTAGGCAGCCACCGGGATACGCTTAACGTAGCCGGTATGGGTGATGGTCACGACCATATCCTCGTCGGCGATGAGGTCCTCGACATCCAGGTCCTTCTCAACCTGGCTGATCTCGGTGCGGCGCTTGTCGCCAAACTTCTTGGAGATCTCGCGCATCTCTTCCTTGATGACGCCCAGGATCTTCTCCTCATGCGCCAGCAGGTCCTCGTAGTAGGCGATGGCGCGGCGCAGGCCGTCCAACTCTTCTTGGATCTTGTCGCGCTCCAGGCCGGTCAGGCGGCGCAGCTTCATCTCGAGGATGGCCGTGGTCTGCTCGGGCGTAAAGCCAAAGCGCTCGATCAGGCGGCTGCTGGCCTCGGAGTCGGTCTGCGAGGAGCGGATGATGCTAATGACCTCGTCGATATGGTCAAGGGCCATCAGGTAGCCCTCGAGGATATGGGCACGCGCCTGGGCCTTCTTAAGGTCGAAGCGGGTGCGGCGGGTAACGACGTCGACCTGGTGGTCGATGTAGTGCTGCAGCATCTCGCGCAGGCTCAGGCATTTGGGAACGCCGTTGACGAGTGCCAGGTTGTTGGCGCCAAAGGTCGTCTGCAGCGAGGTGTACTTATACAGATTGTTGAGCACGACCTGCGGAATGACGCCCTTCTTGAGCTCGATGACCAGACGGATGCCCTTCTGGTTGGACTCATCGCGCATATCCGAGATGCCCTCGATGCGCTTGTCGTTGACGAGCTGGGCGATCTTCTCCTGCAGGGTGCCCTTGTTGACCATGTAGGGAATCTCGGTAAAGACCAAGCGGCTGCGGCCGGTCTTGGTGGACTCCACGTGTGCCTTGGCGCGCACGGTAATGGAGCCGCGACCGGTCTCGTAGCTCTGCTTAATGCCGGCGCTGCCCATGATGATGGCGCCGGTGGGGAAGTCCGGACCGGGCATGATCTGCATGAGCTCGTCGACGGTGGCGTCGGGGTTGTCGATCAGGTAGCAGGTGGCCTCGATCGCCTCGGTGAGGTTATGCGGGGCGATGTTGGTGGCCATGCCGACGGCGATGCCCTGACTGCCGTTGACCAGCAGGTTGGGGAAGCGCGCGGGCAGCGCCACGGGCTCGGCGAGTGATTCGTCGTAGTTGGGCTGCCAGTCGACGGTATCCTTCTGCAAGTCACGCAGCAGTTCCATGGCGGGCTTGGCCAGGCGGCTCTCGGTGTAACGCATGGCCGCCGCGCCGTCGCCGTCGATGTTGCCGAAGTTGCCGTGACCGTCGATGAGCGGCGTGCGCATGGAGAACCACTGCGCCAGGCGGACCATGGCCTCATAGACCGCGGAATCGCCATGCGGGTGGTACTTACCGATAACTTCGCCGACCGTCCAGGCCGACTTCTTATGTGGGCGGTTGGGGTAGATGCCGCTCTCGTTCATCGCGTACAGGATGCGGCGGTGCACCGGCTTTAAGCCGTCGCGCACGTCCGGCAGGGCGCGCGCCGTGATGACCGACATCGAATACTCGATGAACGACTGCTTCATCTCGCGGCCAAACTCCGAAATCTGGAGCTGGCCGCCGTTGATATCCTCGCCGGCCGAGGCGCCACGGTCGACTTCGCCAAAGCTCTCCTCGAGCTCGGCGTCGTCTTCTTCCTCATCATCATCGGCATCGGGGTTATAGGCGTCCGGGTCGCCGTCCTCGCCCTGCTCAGCACGGGCAAGCAGGCGCTTCAGATCGTCGGGCATACCGGCATCGCCGGCCTCGTCCATACCCTCGTTATTGTTGATATCGTCTGCCACGTTACCTCCTCTTAAGCATCAAGGAAACGCGCGTCATGCGCATGTTTTTCAATGTACTCGCGGCGATAGCCGACCTCGGAACCCATCAGCTCGCGCACGGCGCGGTCCGCCACCACGGCGTCCTCGATCGACACACGCTGCAGGATGCGGGTCTTGGGGTCCATCGTCGTCGAGGCAAGCTGCTTGGGGTCCATCTCGCCCAGGCCCTTGTAGCGCTGGACGGTATAGCCCTTGCGCTTTTTGGTGATCTTGCCGTCCTTGGCCTTGCCGTCCTCGTCGTTATCGTCGGGGTTCAAACCCAGGCTCTGAATGGTGTCGCGCAGGATCTCATCTTCGGGCTGGCGGCCGTTGGGATACACGTAGTGAATCTTGTTGCGCACCTTAATGCCAAAGATGGGCGGGCAGGCAACATAGACGTAGCCGGCATCGATCAGCGGGCGCATGTACTTGTAGAAGAACGTCAGCAGCAGGATGCGGATATGCGCACCGTCGACGTCTGCATCGGTCATGATGATGATCTTGTGGTAGCGCGCCTTGGTGATATCGAAGTCGCCGCCGTCGCCGGCACTCGTCGTGACGCCGCAACCGATCGCGGTAATCAGCGACTGGATGGTGTCACTCGAGAACGCGCGATGGTCACCAACGCGTTCGACGTTCAAAATCTTGCCGCGCAGGGGCAGAATCGCCTGGATGTCTCGGCGACGGCCGTCCTTGGCCGAACCGCCTGCCGAGTCGCCCTCTACGATGAAGAGCTCGGTCAGCTCGGCATCGCGCACCGAGCAGTCAGCGAGCTTACCGGGCAGGGACGCCGTCTCGAGCAGGCTCTTGCGGCGGGTCGCTTCGCGCGCCTTGCGGGCGGCGTTGCGCGCCTTGCAGGCCTGTTGCGCCTTCTTGACGATCTCGCGGGCGGGCTTGGGATGCTCCTCCAAGTAATCGGCGAGGCCGTCGGTCACGATCTTGAGCGTGAGCGCGCGCATATAGGAGCTGCCGAGCTTTGCCTTGGTCTGGCCCTCAAACTGCGGATCGGGCAGCTTGACCGAGATAACGGCCGAAAGGCCCTCGCGCACATCGTCGCCGGTCAGGTTGGCGTCTTTTTCCTTGAGCAGGTTCTGCTTGCGCGCGTAGTCGTTGATCACGCGGGTGAGCGCGGTGCGGAAGCCCTCAAGGTGCATGCCGCCCTCGGGAGTGTAGATGTCGTTGGCAAACGACATGACGTTCTCGCCGTAACCGCTATTCCACTGCAGGGAAACCTCGACCTCGCCCATCTTGGCCACAGGTGCGTCCGGGTCCGATTTGCCCTCGATGTAGATGGGCTCCTTAAAGGCCTCGGGGACGTCCTTGCCCTCGTTGAGGAACTTGACGAAGTCGATGATGCCGCCCTCGTAGCAAAACTCCTCCACGTGGGGAGTCGCCTCGCGCTCGTCGGTCAGCACGATTTTGAGGTTCTTATTGAGGAACGCCGTCTCCTGCAGACGGTTGTGCAGCGTATCGAAATCGTAGATGCAGGTCTCGAAGATCTCGTCGTCGGGCCAGAAGGTGACGGTGGTGCCCGTCGAATCCGAGGTGCCCACGACCTCCATCTTCTTGACGGTCTTGCCGCGCGAGAACTCCATCTCGTAGGTGTTGCCGTCGCGACGAACCTGAACGACCACGCGCTTGGACAGTGCGTTGACGACGGAGATGCCAACGCCGTGCAGGCCGCCCGAGACCTTATAGGCCGAGTTATCGAACTTACCGCCGGCGTGCAAGATCGTCATGACGACCTCGAGCGTCGGGATCTTTTTAACAGGGTGCTCGTCGACGGGGATGCCGCGCCCGTTGTCGACGACCGTGATGGAGTTGTCGGCGTGGACCGTCACCTGGATCTCGGTGCAGAAACCGGCCATGGCCTCGTCGACGGAGTTGTCAACGATCTCCCACACCAGGTGATGCAGACCGCTGGCGCTCGTCGAGCCGATATACATGCCCGGGCGCTTACGAACGGCCTCGAGACCTTCGAGAATCTTAATCTCGCCGCCATCGTAATCGTTTTCGTTTGCCACACGTCCTCCTTCAGTCAAGAAAATGTGTACAGCCTTACTAGTTTATCGTAAAAAAATACCCTCGGGAACGAGGGTATTTGGCTCTACAAGGCCACCAGATGCGATTTAAGGCTCTTTTTTGCTTTGCACGCCCTTGGCCCACTCGGCGCTGGCTCTCATGGCGTTCTCGAGGGCCTCGCGCAGTTTTTGGTCTTCGATGGGCGCCACTTGGCACTCAATCTCGGTGCGCTCGGCCTCACTGAGGTCGGCGTGCGGAGCCGGCGGGCGCTCAGTCGTCGCCGGGCGCAGGCGCTCCTTGGCGGCGGGCGGCGTGTGACCGGGCGCGGTGGTTTTGAACACCAGGCCGTCCACATGCACACCGGCGCGCTCCATGCGCGCGCGGATGATCTCGCGCAACAGCGTCATTTCCTGTGTCCACGAGGGCGAATCGAGATATACCAGCAGCTCATTGGACTCGGGCAGGTAGCGCAGACCCGTCACATGCCGCCCCTCGCGCGTGCCCGAGCACACCGCGTTCCACGCGCGACAGACCGCACGAGATTCCTCTGCAGCCTCCATCTGCGCACGGCGCTCAGGTGTCGCGGCCGCCAGGATGCGCTGGCGCTCTGCGTTCAAAAACCCACTGAAGGCGACCGTCTCGCTCTCGCGCTCGTAATTAGCACGTCTCACCCATGCTCACCACCTTGGCTCGATCAAGCAGGTCATCGGTAAAGTATCCCAGGTTGGTCGTGGTTATGACCGCCTGGATATCATCGCCGATCAGCCGCAGGAAAGCACCGCGGCGCTCGCCGTCGAGCTCGCTCATCACGTCGTCCAGAAGCAACAGCGGAGCAGTACCCAGAACATCGCGAGCCACGGCCACCTCGGCCACCTTCCAGGACAGTACCAACGTTCGCTGCTGTCCTTGGCTGGCAAATGAACGGGCGGAGCGACCCGCCACGGTAAATTCAATCTCGTCGCGATGCGGTCCCACCAACGTCACGCCGCGGCGAATTTCCTCGTCGGCGTGCTCATCAAGGGCGGCCAGCATGCGCTCGTACGCCCAGCCCTTCAGCTCTTCGCGATCCTCGACCTGGGGCAAATCCCCCAGCGTGGACGCATAGGACACGTTGGCGGCTTCACCGGACGCCACTTGCCCGTAGGCAGTACGCACATGGCCCGCCAGCCGGTCGAGCAGGGCCAACCGGTGCACAAGCAGGGCCGAGCCCGCGCGGGCAATCGAATCGTTCCACGCGCCGAGCATCTCGCGACAGCACCAGGTCTCCTTGAGCAGGGCGTTACGCTGGGTCACGCAGCGTCCATAGGTGCTCGCAAGATCGGCATAACGTGCGCTCAGCTGCATGCCAAAGTCATCGAGGGCGGCGCGGCGCACACTGGCGCCTCGCTTAACCATGTCCAGATGGTCGGGGCAAAACAGCACGCTCGGCAGAGCCCCGCGCACACCGGCGGCAGAGCACCTCTTGCCGTTGCGGCTAAACGAGCGCTTACCGTCCTCCGCGCTCAATCCCATATCAAGCACGCGGCCGTCGCCCTCGAGCCTCAGCTCGACCTTGCACGAGCCCACGCCATCATGGACGAGCTCGGCTGCGGTCGGATGCCTAAACGAGGCGCCGCTCGTCAGCAGCTGCAGCGCCTCTATGAGATTGGTCTTTCCCGCCGCGTTGGGTCCCGCAAGTATCGTCACGCCCTCGTCCAGGGCAAGGCGATAACTATCGAAGCTGCGGTAATGCGCGACGGAAAGATCGCGGGCGAACATGGTCATGGCGCAGCGCTAGATGCGAACCGGCATGACCAGGTACAGGTAGTTGATCTTGTCGTAGGACTTGAAGATGCCCGCCTGCGAGTAGCTCTTGAGCTCCAGCGTGATCTCCTTCTCCTTGGACAGGGCATTGAGGCAGCCAAAGATGTAGTGGTAGTTGAAGGCGATGGTGCCCGACTCGCCCTCGGCCTCGACATCGATCGTCTCCTGCGCAAGGTCCTGGTCATTGGAAATGGAGGACAGGCCCATCTGCCCGTTCTCGACATCGATCTCGAACTTGACGGCGGGGTTGGCGCTCGCGATAACGGCCACGCGCTTGAGGGCGGCGTTAAAGGCGGCGACGTCGATCTTGACGCTCGTCACGCACGAATCGGGGATGAGCTGCTTGTAGTTGGGGTACATGCCCTCGATACGGCGCGACACGTAGGTGGTGTTGCCGGCCTCGAAGACGACCTGGGTGTCGGTAGCCCCGATCATGATGGTCGCCTGGCTGGCCATGATGTTCAGCGCGTCGTTAAAGGCGTCGGCCGGAACGTTGAGTTCAAAGGAGCCCTCGAGAGTCGAGGTCTCGACCTGCGTATCGCACACGGCCAAGCGGAAGGAATCGGTCGCCACCAGGCGCACGGTGTTGTTCTCGACCTTCATGTGCACGCCACCCAGAATGGGGCGGGCCTTGTCGGTCGAGGTGACGCGCCACACGCGGCCGACCATTTCGGACAAGATATCGGTCGGCAGCTCCACGGCACTCTCGATGGCATAGGCCGGAAACTCGGGGAAGTCATTGACATCGAGCGTGTTCAGGCGGAAAGAGCTCTTCTCGCAACCAATCAGCACCTGGCGCTCGGACAGCTCAAAGGTGACCGGGGCATCGGGGAGGGTCTTGGTGATATTGGAGAGCATCTTACAGGGGATAACCATCTCGCCCTCTTCTTCGACATGCGCCGCGATGCGATGACGGATCGAGATGGTGTAGTTAGAGGTCTGGAATTCCAAGATGCCGTCTTGGGCCTTGACGAGCACGCCCGACAGGATGGGAAGGGTGGATGCCGAAGCGACACCCTTCATAACGACGCCGATGGCTTGTGTAAGCGAGCTCTGGCTGACGGTGAACTTCATCTTTTAATACCTTTCTATAGATATAAATATCTTAATAATAGTAATAGCACTGACGAAACTGTTGATTACTCCCAAAGACGCAGGTCAGACCCAGAAAGAGAATCGACAGCAGCCTGTGTGCAACAGGGGTGGTTTTCCACGTTCAAAACCTGCGCAAAACTTTTCATCACCGCGGGTTGGGTTTTAGACACCTTATGCCCACGGTTTCGATAAGTTTTCAACAGGTGTCTCTATTTTCCTACGAGCGCAGTGTAATTTTATCGCGCAGCGACTTGAGGTCTTCGGTGACGGTGCGGTCTTCCTGGATCATCTTCTGGACCTTTTTGTAGCTCGTGCTGACGGTCGAGTGGTTACGGTTGCCAAATTCGGCGCCCACCGCCGTGGTCGTCATCTCGCACATCTCGATGGCCAGGTAGATAGCGATATGGCGTGCTTTGGCGATATTGGCGTTGCGACGCGGGCCGATGAGCTCTTCGTGCGTCACGCCGTACTGCTCTTCGATGACGGACTGAACCGTCTGGACGTTGATCTTTTTGGCCGATGTGTCGAAGTACTGGCTGGCGATGGCGTCGATATCGTCAAAGGTGAGCTCTCCGCCCTCGCGCTCGCGGTCGCCCGCCTCGCCGGCGCAGCGCTCGCAAAAGCTCTCGAGTTCGCGGATGTTGGTGCCCGAGACCTCGGCCATGTGTTTAAAGTGCTCGTCGGTCAGGTGCCCGCCGTCGCCCCCATAGGCCGCCAGCAGTGAGTCGTCGCCCGCCTCGGGAGCGGCGACGATGGTGTTCTCGTAATAGCGCTGCAAGATCTTGTATTTCATCTCGTAGCTGGGCTCTGCGACCAGGCAGAGCATTCCGGCGTTGAAGCGGCTGGTCAGACGCTCGTCCATGCTCAGGTCCTTGGGGGCGCGGTCTGCCGCGATGACGACCTTCTTGTTGTTGCGGATGAACTCGTCCATGAGCTGGAAAAAGTAGTCCACACTCGCGCGCTTGCCGATGATGTTTTGGATGTCATCGATGATGAGCACGTCCACGCCGTGGTACGCCTGCATGATGGGGGCGTTGCTCTTCTTTTGACGGTCGAACTCGGTCATCAGGTCGTCCAGATATGCCTGGGAGTTGGCATACTTGACCTTGATCTCGGGCGACTTCTCGGCGAGCTCGTTTTTGATGGCGAGCAGCAGATGGGTCTTGCCCAGCCCCGATTTGCCATAGATGAACAGGGATGTGCATGTGCCGCGCTCGTCCGCGAGGGCGGCAAACTTGAGTGCCGAGCGATAGGCATGGCTGTTCTCGGGACCGTAGACAAAGTTCTCAAAGGTAAATTTTGAGTTCGCGGCGAGCGGGGCTCCATCCGTATTCTGCTCGGCCGGCACGGTCGGTGCTGGCATGGGTGAAGCGGGGGCCGCAGCTTGCGTGGATTTAGTCGGCGCTCCGCCCTTCATCTGGTTCATCATGCGACGAAAATCGTCGGCCGAGAGCGTGTTCTTGATTGCAATGCCCGAATCCGCGCCCGCCGCTGCGTCGTGAGCGATGGGCATGTGCGTGACGGGTGCGTTCGTTGACGTCGCCGCCGCGCTCGTCAACGGTGCCATTGTTTCACGGGAAACATCGCTGTGCTGGTGCTCGATTGTCGGCACATCGCCTGCGGAGGCCGGCACCGCCGGGGAAGCAGCGGGAGCCGTGGCGGGCGCCGTGGCGGCAGCGGATTCCGTCGCGGCGCCTTGCGGTGCCACGATGTCGAGAGCAATCGGTGCAAAGGCGATTTCTTCCAGATAGGCCTCAATAGTCGGCTGATGCTTTTTGAGCTGCGCGATGGCAAAGCGCGAGGGGGCCTCGATCGTGAGCGTATCTTCGGTCAGGCTTATGGCGCGCGATTGCCCCAGCATGTTGATGAGGCGTGCATCTTGGCCGTCGCGCTGGCAAAAGGCGATGGCATCCCCCAGGATGATGCTTGCTTCCTCGTCCACTGTCTCTCCCGTTCTTTAGCTCTGAGCTCGCACGCGAGCGGCGCCGAGTTCGGTCAGATGGTATTTCTGGCCATGCTTGATGACCAAGCCGGCCTGCGCCAAGTCATTGAGCGTGCGTGACCAAGTGGGGGCCGAGTTTCCAAACGCCCTCGCAAGATCGGTTGCGCCGCACGCTTGATTTTGCGCCAGATAGCCCAGCGCGGCGTTGCCGCGATCGCTTACGAACACGTCCGGTTGTGGCTGTGCATACTGATTTACTGCATTAGGATACATCATTTGAGCTGCTGGTTGTTGAGAACTCTGCGTCGGCGGCATTTGCTGTTGAAAACTTTGAGGCCACTGTTGGTAAGGCTGCGGAGGCGTCTGCTGGGCCCAGGGGTTGTACTGCTGCTGCGGCATCTGCTGGTACGGCTGCTGATATCCCTGCTGGTACTGCTGCGGGAACTGCTGGCCATACCCCAGTGGCGGCATCTGCTGATATGGATATCCCTGTTGGTACGGCTGATAGCCCATTTGCTGGCCACCCGGCGCCCCCGTCGCCTGCTGCATTGCTGCTGCATCCTGATCAGCCAGCGGCATGGCCTCTGGCATGTTTGGCGGCATCGACATAGATGCCGCCTGGGGTTCTTGTGTGGGAAGCATTCCGGGCTGCTGCATCTGTCCCACGGGGGGCTGCATCTGCTGCGTTGCCACGGGCTGCTGCGCAAAAGCTCCCGGCAGGGGATATGTGGGCTGCTCCGTCTCGGGCCGCACGGCAGCGCCGCGTCTGCCGGCACGCTCGATTTCCTGCACGCGTTTAGGGTTCAGGCTTACCGTAACCACGGTGCCGTTGCCCATGTTGTCCTCGATGGATACGGCACCGCCGGCGTTTTCCAAATACTCCTGCACCATGGGAAACCCTGCTCCGGTTCCACGGATATAGCGCTTCATCTTGCTGTTTGCGCTGGTAACGCCAAAGTCGAAAGCACGTTCCTTGTCGTCGATGCCGGGTCCTTGGTCAGCAAAGCGGATGGTGTCTCCGCCGTCCAGAATCGAGATGATGGGCTCGGCAAAGTGTGCGTGGATAAAGTTTTCGACAATCTCGCGGATGACCATGAGCGAGATATGGCCACCTTGTTCTTTCATGCACTGGTAGACGGTGTTGGTCGTCTCTTCCAAATACGTGCGGACATCTTGCGGATCAATGACGATCACCCGCGGTGTCGACAGCATGTCGTCATAGACGGCGATGCGCGCGGCGTACATGGCTTTTGGCGCCTGCGTGGTCGTCTGCTCGCCTTCCGCACGCTCTTCGCGCACGCCGGTGATGTGCTCGTTGTCGGGTGCCGGGTCTCCGGAATCGACCATGGTGTAAAAGTCGTCAGACATGCCGCTCGCAATCTTTCAAAAGGTTTCGAACAAATAGTAGCTCACCGTGCAACGTTTCTCATCTTTCGACAACTTTTCAAAACTTGTTGAAAACTTTGGAAAACGGGTGAAAAGTTCTCAACATTGCCAACATGACCTGTTGAAAACTCGATGAAATATCGTGAAAGGTTGCCATGAGGCGCAAATTTCGGTTGTGCTTATGGGGGAACCGTGTGAACTGCGCAACCTTTTACCTTTGATTTCTTGACATTTGAACATTGATTTCCCTACAATCTTCAAGCTCACGTGTCTATATCTGCGTCCGCGTCCCCGCGGACACTCGAAATGCAGCAGGAGGAACTTAAGATGAAGCGTACGTATCAGCCTAATAAGCGTAAGCGTGCCAAGACCCATGGCTTCCGTGCCCGTATGGCCACTAAGGGTGGTCGTGCCGTGCTCGCCCGTCGTCGCGCCAAGGGCCGCAAGCGTCTCACTGTCTAGCAGCGATACACACATCTCGCATGAAGACTATTAAGTCTCGGCAAGATTTCGAGCATGTGTTCAGTCAGGGGCGTCGTTTCAATCACCCTCTGATTCGAATGACCATATGTGAATCGGTTGGCGAAGGCGACTCCGGAAGGGTCGCCTTCGTTGGTGCTAAGCGACTCGGTTGTGCCGTCGTGCGCAACCGATCTAAGCGTGTGATGCGCGAGGCCGCCCGCAGCTGCGGATTTCCCGTTGCGGGTTATGACATCATCTTGTTTGCAACTCCCAAGACGAGGGTTTCCTCGCCGCAGGAGATGGACAAGGCGTTGCGTTCGCTTATGAAGCGCGCCGGCGTTGCCGGGGAGGAGCGATGAGCAATCACGTTTTGCGACGTGTTGCCATCGCTCCTATTCGCATATATCAACAGGTTATTTCGCCCTTATTGCCTGACGCCTGCATTTATTACCCAACGTGCTCGCAATACGCCATCCAGGCGATTGAGAAGCACGGTGTTTTGAGAGGCTGCTGGCTTGCCGTGAGGCGCATCGCTCGTTGCAATCCCCTGCACGTCGGCGGTTATGACCCTGTGCCCTAGCGGGCACTCGCTATCGGAGGAAAACTTACATGTGGGATTGGATCGTTAACATCCTTTTCGAGCTGCTCAAGCTCATCCAGACCTTTGCGGTCGACTGGGGCCTGTCCATCATCATCCTGGTGGTCATCATCCGTCTGCTGCTGACGCCGCTCATGCTCAAGTCGACCAAGTCGACGGCTCGCATGCAGGTGCTGCAGCCCAAGATGCTCGAGATCCAGGAGCGCTATGCCGACGATCCCCAGCGTCAGGCCGAGGAGATGCAGAAGTTCTACAGCGAGAACAAGTTCAACCCCATGGCTGGCTGTCTGCCGCTGCTGATTCAGATGCCTATCCTGTTCGCCCTGTTTACATTGCTGCGCAACCTGCCGCAGTACTTTAACGACGGCACGTTCTCGTTCTTCAACATCCTGCCCGACCTGACCACCACGCCGAGTGCTTCCTTTGCTGATGGCTTTATGGTTGCACTGCCTGCGCTGGTTTGCCTGATCCTGTTCGCCGTCCTGACCCTGATTCCGCAGCTCTATATGTCGCGCAACCAGACCGGCCAGCAGGCTCAGAGCATGCGTATGATGGCCGTTGTCATGACGGTCATGATGCTTTGGATGGGCTGGAGCCTTCCCGTTGGTGTTCTGCTGTTCTACGACGTCTCGTCTGCTTGGCAGGTTATCCAGCAGATTTTTGTGACGCAGAAGGTCATCGACAAGGCGAAGGCCGATGAGGAGGAGCGTCTTAAGAACGCTCCGCTGCAGGTTGAGGTCACTCGTCGAGAGAAGAAGCCGCGCCCGCACAAGAAGAAGTAGTGGGATATCAATCTTATTTAGGTACCTAACTTTTGGAGTACGTTATGTCTGAAGAGATCATCGAGGATATGCTTGAGGAGGTTGCCCCGCAGGTCGCGGGCGATTATCCCGAGATTGCACAGCGCTACAAGGCTGGTGAAGAGCTGACCGATGAGGAGCTCGACACCATTGCCGATGTTGCTATTTCCATCCTGCGTTCCATCCTTTCGCACTTCGATGCCGCCAACTCTCCTATCGATGAGTATGAGGGCGACGAAGGTGAGCTGATTTTGGATGTAACGGCTCCCGACCTTGCTGTTCTCATTGGCCGTCATGGTCGCACCCTTGATGCCCTTCAGGTTATGTTCTCTTTGCTGGTGAGCCACAAACTTGGCTTTAGGTATCCGGTTGTAGTGGACGTCGAGGGATACAAGAGCCGCCGTCAGGACAAGGTTGCCTCCATGGCTCAGTCTGCTGCCGAGCGTGCCATTCGCACTCATAAGAGTGTTTCGCTTCCGCCCATGAATGCCTACGAGCGTCGACTGGTTCACATTGCACTTCGTGGCAATGATGCCGTCGATACTCATTCTGAGGGTTCTGACCCTGATCGCCATGTGGTGATTGTTGCTCGATAATCTACTCGAGTTTATGCTAAGGGGACGTGGTTTCCACGTCCCCTTTTTTTGTCAAAAGTTCTCGATACGCTGATTTTTGTCAGAAAGGAGCTTTCGTTGTTAGTACTTACTGATCAGCAAGCTGACGAGATGTTGAGTCGTCTAGCTTTCTATTGTAAAGAGTATTCCTTGAGCGTAACTGATGTTGAGCTGAGGAAATGTATTCAGCATTTGGATTTGGTTCTAGAAACAAATAAGACAACCAATCTCACCCGTATTCTTAACGTAGAAGATGCTGCAGTACTTCATATCCTCGACTCACTTGTTTTGCTCCCCTATATCAACAAGGCTCCTGAGGGAGCTTTGCTCGATATGGGAACAGGTGCGGGCTTCCCTGGTATTCCATTAACCATAACCACGCATCGTAAAGCTACTTATATTGACTCTGTTGGCAAGAAGGTTGATGCGGTAAATTCCTTTGTCCATGCTCTTGGATTGAAACATGCCCATGCGGTTCATGATCGTCTTGAAGAATATGCTCGAAGCCATAAGAAGCAGTTCTCTGTTGTAACCGCCCGTGCACTGGCCCCTCTACCGATTCTTGTTGAGTATGCGGCTCCGTACCTCAAGGATGGAGGGCTATTTGTTATCACCAAGGGCAATCCTTCGGATGAGGAGCTTGCTTCTGGCATGTCAGCTGCAAAGATTTGCGGCTTCACTTTGCTTCTGAATGACGCTATCGATTTGCCTGAGGGCCTGGGCCACAGGGAGTTCATTGTTCTTAAGAAGAGTCATCCAGCATCCGTCTCATTGCCTCGTGCAAATGGCATGGCAAAGAAGAATCCGCTTGCCTAGATGTTTCACGTGAAACATAATGGATACTAACAACTTGCGGTGTTTCACGTGAAACATGGCGGTTGATATCGAATCGGAATGTTTCACGTGAAACATCCTCCGTTTGACAGCTTTAATACACACCAGGAGGGACCGTGGGATTTCGCGACGTTAAGCGTTCTAAGAGTGCAAAAGACACGCGTATCATTGCAATCATCAATCAAAAAGGCGGCGTCGGTAAGTCAACGACGGCTGTAAACCTTGCAGCAGCACTGGGTGAGCAGGGTCGTAAGACGCTGATTGTCGATTTTGATCCGCAAGGAAACAGCACTAGCGGATTTGGAATTGAAAAAGAAGACCTTGATCACTGCATCTATGATGCATTGTTGAATGATGTGCCGGCAGAATCGCTTGTTCTTGATACAAATTGCAAAAAGGTATTCGTAATTCCGGCTACAATTCAGCTTGCAGGCGCAGAAATTGAACTCGTAAGCGCAATTGCTCGTGAAACCCGTCTCAAAGATTTGCTTGAGCCGATTCAGGACGAGTTCGATTTTATTTTCATTGACTGTCCCCCTTCGCTCGGCCTGCTTACTATCAACGCCTTGACCGCAGCAGACAGCGTTTTGATTCCGATCCAATGCGAGTATTATGCACTTGAGGGCGTTACGAAGCTGCTTGAGTCAATGAAGATGGTCAAATCACGTCTGAACAAGGGCTTAGACACCTATGGTGTGCTTATGACCATGTATGACTCGCGTACTTCTCTATCGAATCAGGTTGTTGAGGAGGTTCAATCGTACTTTGGTGATAAGGCGTTTAAGACGCTGATCCCCCGTACGGTTAAAATCTCCGAAGCTCCGTCTTTTGGAGAACCGGTAATTACCTATGCACCTCAAAATAAGGGTGCAAAAGCGTATATGAACCTTGCAAAAGAGGTGATCAAGCGTGCCTAGTGTAAAGAAACGTGGCGGATTAGGACGTGGACTCAATGCTTTGGTCTCAGAGGCCGAGTATGAGACTGGTGGTTCGGCTGCATCGGCTTCGAATGCTGCGTCTGAAACAAAATTACCTATTGAGGATATCGTTCCCAACCCAAATCAGCCCCGAATTCACTTTAACGAAACTGAACTTCGCGAGTTGAGCGAGTCAATTCAAGAACATGGCGTTTTGCAGCCGCTTTTGGTTCGCAAGCATGGAAACGGCTATGAGATCATCGCTGGTGAACGTCGTTACCAGGCGTCAAAACTTGCTGGTCTTGAGGAACTGCCAGTCATCATTAAGGATGTTAATGATGAAGAGATGCTAGCTCTTGCTCTTATCGAAAACCTTCAGCGTTCTGATCTAAATCCTGTCGAAGAGGCTAAGGGCTACCGCCAGCTTATCGATGCCAGCGGTATGACCCAGGAAGCATTGTCGAAGGCTGTAAGCAAGTCGCGCTCTGCAATTACAAACTCGCTGCGCCTTCTTGATCTTCCCGAAGTTGTTCAGCAGATGATTTTTGAGGGCAAACTTACTGCTGGTCATGCACGTGCGATTCTTGCAGTTCCCTATGAGGATGCTCGAATTCGACTTGCTGAGAAGGTTGTTGCAGAGGGCCTTTCCGTAAGAGCGACAGAAAATCTTGCTCCGTTGTTTTCTGCCGGAGAGACACATAAGACTCCGAGGCCTGCAACGCCTCAGTCTTTTAAAAAGGCTGCCCGCGTGCTTCGTCAGGTTTTTAATACCAACGTGCGTGTGAAGAGCTCGCGTGGAAAGAATAAGATTGAGATTGAGTTTAAAGACGAGGAAGAGCTCTCTCGTATTCTTGGCGAAATGATTCAGTTTGATCAAGGAGGCCAAGATGAGGAATAGGATTTTTACTGTGATTGCATTGGCGACGACTGTCGCTGCTGGTGCCTTTGCTGGCTATAAGATCGCGACAGACGATGAACTTCGAGGTCGTTTGCTTCGTAGTGCGCAAGATATTGTCGATACATCCAAGAAGAAAATGGATGTTATGACAGAAGATGTTGCCATGCGCACCGCTCAGGTAACGAAGAATCCCAAGATTAATCAAGGTTGGGTTAGCAACCAATGGGAAAATGTAGGTTATTAGGTACCTAACAATTACTTAGCATATTATGAGGGGTCCTTGTCTAATTCACGAGGCAAGGAGCCCTTATTTTGACCGTAAAAAATGGGACAGGTAGCAGCTGATTCAAAATTAAGCTCAATAAATGAAACGGCCACGGTTGCATATCCTGCAACCGTGGCCGTTCAATGTTTCACATGAAACGTTTTGGGGTGCGACTCCCCTATGCGTTCTTCTGAACTTTGAAGCGCTGCTTCAGCTGTCCGCAGGCGGCGTCAATGTCGTTACCACGGGAGTTACGAATCGTGGTCTCGATGCCACGGGACTCAAGACGACGCTGAAGATCCTCAACCTTATGAATCGGCGACGGCTTGAGCGGGCTACCCTCAATGTCGTTAAGCTGAATAAGGTTAACGTGGCACAGCGTTCCCTCGCAGAAGTCGCAGAGCGCCTGCATCTCGGGATTCATATCGTTGACGCCTTCGATCATGGCATACTCATAGGTCGGGCGGCGGCCAGTCTTCTCGGTGTAGAGCTGAAGCGCCTCGTGAAGGCGAAGCAGTGTGTACTTCTTAACACCGGGCATGAGCTTGTTGCGCGTCGACTGGATGGCGGAATGCAGGGAAACGGCAAGCGTGAACTGCTCGGGGATATCGGCAAATTTGCGAATACCGGGAATAACGCCGCTGGTAGAGACGGTGAGGTGACGAGCGCCGATACCGATGCCATCGGGGTCGTTGAGGATTCGCAGCGCCTTGAGAACCTCGTCGTAGTTGGCAAACGGCTCGCCCTGGCCCATGAAGACGACGCTCGTGGCACGCTCGCCAAAGTCGTTGGATACATGAAGTACCTGGTCGACGATCTCTTGAGCGGTCAGAGAGCGCTTGAGGCCGTTGAGACCGGTAGCGCAAAAGGCGCAGCCCATGCCACAGCCAGCCTGGGTGGAAACGCAGACGGAAAGCTTGTTACGACGGGGCATACCGACAGTCTCGACGGAAACGCCGTCGTGGTACTCGAGCAGATACTTGCGAGAGCCATCTTTGGAAACCTGCTTGGTTAGTTCAGTCGGCGTGTCAAAGGTAAAAGCCTCTTTAAGCTGCTCGCGGAAAGCCTTGGGAAGGTTGGTCATATCGTCAAACGAACAAACGTTCTTCTCGAAGACCCATTCGATGAGCTGCTTCGCGCGGAAGGTGGGCTGGCCAAGTTCGGCCACAAGGTCGCGAATATCGTTTTGGCTCAAGTCGCGAATGTCCTGAGATTTAGTCCTGGGATTCATGGAAGCCTTTCGATTTTGGGGAAACGTAGAGGGTATCGCTACAATATGGTATCAGCTGCAGAAATTATAGAGGAGGAGTCTGCCCATGCCGGGTAAAAGCCTAGAGAACATGCACGTAGCGGTCTTGGCGGGCGGTCATTCCGCTGAGCGCGAGATCTCGCTCAATTCGGGAAAGAACGTCGTGGTTGCCTTGAAGGAGGCCGGCTACACTTCGGTGGAGCTGCTCGACACGGCTACCGATGATTTTATGGTAACCATGGCGACCGGCGGCTTTGACGTGGCGTTTATCGCCATGCACGGTGCCGGCGGCGAGGATGGCGCCATGCAGGGCGCCATGGAGACCCTGGGTATCCCCTACACGGCCTCGGGTGTGCTTGCCAGCGCCTGCGGTGCCGACAAGGAGGTCTCTAAGCTCCTGTACGCCAAGGCGGGCATTCCTATTGCCCCCGGCCTTGCGCTCGAGGTGGGCGATGAAGTCGATATCGATCATATCGTCGAGGTTTGTGGCGAGCGCTGCTTTGTGAAGCCGGCCGTCAACGGTTCCAGCTATGGCATTTCCCTGGTCCATGAGCCCTCCGAGCTGCCCGCGGCAATCGCCAAGGCGTTTGAGTACGGCGACAAAGTGCTGGTCGAGAAGTGCATCGAGGGTACCGAGATCACCGTCGGTGTATACGGTGAAGATGACGTGCGCGCCCTGCCGATTGTCGAGATTCGTAAGCCCGAGGACTGCGAGTTCTACGATCTGGACGTGAAATATGTCGACCCTACGGACATCCATCGCATTCCGGCGCAGATTTCACCCGAGAACTACGCTCGTGCCCAGGAGCTTGCCTGTGCCGCTCACAAGGCGCTCGGTTGCCTGGGCATCTCGCGCAGCGATTTTATCGTGAGCGAGGACGGCCCCGTTATCCTCGAGACCAATACCATTCCCGGCATGACCGATACGTCGCTGTATCCGGATGAGATCCGCCACACCGACGACATGACGTTCCCGCAGGTCTGTGACAGCCTGATCCGTATGGGCCTTCGTCGAGCGGGCATTGCATGCTAATCGAGGACGCGGTTTCGTCAGGAACGCCGCAGTTTGTCATCGACTCCTATGCCACGCTTGCCGAACGCGCCAAAACGCAGTCCTTCGGCCTTATCGAGGAAGATGTGATCGTCCTCGATACCGAGACCACAGGTCTTTCGGTGCAGGACAACGAGCTGATCGAGATCTCGGCGGCCCGTCTTTCGGGCCGCGAGATCGTCGACCGCTTCGATACCTTCGTGCATCCCAAGCAGCTGATTCCCGCCGAGATTACCGAGCTCACGAGCATTACAAATGCCGATGTGGCAGATGCCCCGTCGGCCGTTGAGGCCGTCGCCGCTCTCGCCGATTTTGTCGGTGGTTGCCCGGTAATCGCACATAACGCCACGTTCGACCGCTCGTTTATCGAGTCGGTCAAAGGCGGCGTCAACGTGAGCGATATTTGGATCGATTCGCTGGCGCTGTCGCGCATCGCGCTTCCGCGCCTGGCCTCGCACAAGCTGTCTTTTATGGCCGATCTGTTTGGCTGTGACTCGGTATCACACCGTGCCAATGCCGACGTCGACGCCCTGTGTGGCGTATGGCGCGTGTTGCTCGTGGCACTCACCGACTTGCCCCAGGGCCTCATGGCGCGCCTAGCCGACATGCATCCGGACGTGCCTTGGTCCTATCGTCCAATCTTCTCATTCTTGGCGGGGCAGAACCCTGGTTCTATCTTCTCTCTCAGCGCCGCTCGTGCTGACGTTCTCAAGGCCGATCGCGCCGACGATCGGGTGGACGCCGACGAACTGCCGGTACTCAAGATGCCGAGTCGTGAGGAGATTAAGGCAGACTATGCGCCAGGTGGCCTGGTCAATCGCATGTATCCCACCTACGAGCCGCGTGATGAGCAGATCGCGATGGCGCTCGAGGTCCGCGATGCGCTGGTCACGGGCACTCATCGTGTAATTGAGGCGGGCACGGGCGTCGGCAAATCGATGGCCTATCTGGTGCCTTTTGCCGAGGCAGCACGCCGTAACAACATCACGGTTGGTATTGCGACCAAATCGAACAATCTTGCCGACCAGCTCATGTACCATGAGCTGCCAAAACTTGCCGAGCAACTGGACGGTGGCCTGTCATTTTGCGCTCTCAAGGGCTATGACCACTATCCGTGCCTGCGCAAGCTTGAGCGCATGAGCCGCGGCCAGGTCGAGATTACCACCAAGCGCGATCCGGCGGACACGCTCACGGCGGTCGCGGTCATTATGGCGTACGTCTGTCAATCAGCCGATGGCGACCTCGACTCGCTCGGCATTCGGTGGCGCAGTGTCAACCGCCCCGACTTTACAACGGCCTCGCGCGAGTGTGCTCGTCGCCTCTGCCCGTTTTTCCCTGATAAATGTTTGGTCCACGGCGCTCGCCGTCGTGCGGCGCATGCCGACGTGGTGGTCACCAACCATTCACTGCTGTTCCGCAATGTTGCGGCCGAGGGCAGGATTTTACCTCCGATTCGTCATTGGGTAATCGACGAGGCCCATTCCATCGAGCGCGAGGCGCGCCGTCAGTGGGCGCGCGTGGTGTCGGCGGACGAATCACGCGTTCTGTTTGAGCGCCTGGGCGGCTCGACCACCGGCGCGCTAAGCCAGGTCTCCCGTGATTTGGCAACCTCCGAGGGCTCTACGCTCTATTTGGGCCTTACTGCCAAGGCGACGTCGACGGTTGCGCGCGCGAGCATGGCAATCGCCGACGTGTTCGATGGCGTTCGCGAGCTCGGCCGCCGTGCCCGTGGGGGTTATGACAATGCCAATCTATGGATTGGCCCCGAGCTGCGCGAATCTGACGACTGGCATGATTTCTTACAGTCGGCCTACACTGCCATCGACGCATTGGAACAAGCTGACAAGAGCGTCGACGCGCTGGTGCAAGCCGTCGCCGCCGACAAGCCCGAGGTTGTTGTCGACCTGGGTGATATCTCGCGCCGCCTGCACGAGCTGGCTGAGAACCTCAAACTCATCATTGATGGCACCGATGAACACTACGTGTATTCACTGCAGGTCAATCGCAGGTTGCGTGCCGGCGGAGAGTCAATGACCGCAGAGCGCATCGACATTGGCGAGGCCTTGGCAACCGAGTGGCTGCCCGAGGTTCACACGGCTATCTTTGCCTCGGCGACCATGACGGTGTCCAAAAGCTTTGAACACTTTAACCACGCAGTCGGCCTCGATCGCATCGGTGCTTCAACATCCTCATCGTTGCACTTGGACTCGAGCTACGACTTCGATTCGAACATGGCTGTAGTCGTTGCGGGCGATATCCCCGATCCGCGCGATCGTGAGAGCTATCTTACGGCGCTCGAGCGCGTGCTGGTCGACGCCCATCTTGCCATGGGCGGATCGGTGCTCACACTGTTTACCAATCGGCGCGACATGGAAGACCTGTACGCCCGCGTTGAGCCCAAGATGGCCCGTGCGGGTCTGGAGCTCAACTGCCAGCAGCGCAACTCATCTCCTCGTCGCCTGCGCGACCGGTTTATCAACGAGCCGACCTCGTCGCTTTTTGCTCTTAAGGCCTTCTGGGAGGGGTTCGACGCCAGCGGCGAGACGCTGCGCTGCGTCATCATTCCCAAGCTGCCGTTCTCGAGTCCCACGGACCCGCTCTCGTGCGAGCGCAACCTGCGCGAAGACCGCGCTTGGGCGCGCTATTCGCTGCCCGAGGCGGTGCTCGAGGTCAAGCAGGCGGCCGGCCGCCTTATCCGCTCGTCGACCGATTGCGGCGTGCTGATTCTGGCCGACCCGCGCCTGGTGACGAAGGGCTACGGAAAGAAGTTCTTAACGTCGCTGCCCACGAGCTCCTACCAGCGCATCGAATCGGCGCAGATCGGGCACTATCTGCAACTGTGGCGCGCACGCCACGAGCGGCGGCGCTAAAGCGGACAGACGAGGGTTTTTGCCATATCGCACAGGCGCTTTGACAGGGCGGGGTCATCCAAGATGCGGATGGCTCCGCCCGCTGCGATTACCTGGCTCAGTAGCCAACGCTCGGAGCCGTAATGCACGGTTACCGTTGCCATGTCTGCCCCGCCGCGCTCGATTAGGGTGATGCCGGCCCAGTCCAGATGCTCCGCCATATCGAATGGCATCAAGAGCTTTGCGCTGCGCTGCGTCCGGGCAAGGGAATCGTGGAGGGATGCGACGTCCGGTGTGTGAGGCACGACGGAGTCTTCCGTCAAGGCGAGTCCCTCGATTTTATCCATGCGATAGGTGCGCTGCTCATCGACCGCGATGTCCCAGGCAATCAGGTATGTTTGGTCGCCGTTTGCCGTAATGCGCAAGGGGTCGACCAGACGCTCACGTGGCCGTGCATCGTCCATCGAGCGATACGAGATGCGGCAGCGAACACCGTCCTGAATGGCGCAGCTCAGCTGCTGCCAGTGCGACCCGTGGTTGACGGTGTCAAAGACGCGCTGGTTATAGCCGAGCTCTTCGGGTAGAAGGGCATGTCGAATCCGAGCTGCCGTATGCGGCTCGATCCCCAACGATTCAAGTTCATGGTTGAGCACAGCGCCCTCGGCGGCACTCAAGCGCAGCGGTAGCACACGCCCGGCGTCACCGGTGAGGACCACACGCTCGCCGCGGCATTCGCAGATGATGCGCGCGCCCGATTCTCGGTCCGCGAGCGTCGAGACGATCTCGAGAATCTCGTCGAGCGATACCCCCGTGATGTCAAAGCGACTGCAAATCTCGGTCCGTGTCATGCCGCTCTCGCCGGCGGCGTAGAGGGCCTCCATGATGTCGATGGCGCGCGAGAGTCTCTGCTCGCTGGTGAGTTTACGCACGGGCATACTCGTGCACCGTCCTTTCAATGAGGTGGTTCCACGCCTGTTTGAGCGATTTGGGGGCCACGGGCCTCATGCCGTCCATGGCGTGGGCCATGCAAAATGAGGCGCCGGCTTCAAGATCGCGCACGTCAACGGTCCAGGTCCATCCCACATCGGTGTGTACGAGCTCACCTCGCCCACGCGTGAGACCGTTGATCATATCGATCTGCGTCTGAGGGGCGAATGAGAACGTGGCTGCAACGGGCGGTCGGTCGGCAAAATCGAATTCAAAGAACAGGTAGTCGCTGAGGTTGAAGTCCGCGGGGATGACGTAGGCCTTCGAAGGACGCCAAGCGCGAACGATACGGTCGCAGCGGAATGTCCTGATGTCGTCGGTGACGTTGTCGAGGCCGCAGAAGTAAGCCACGCCCTCGCGCTCGAACATGCCGTAGACGCAGACGGTACGTTCTCTCTGCTCGCCGCGTCCGTTCTGATATAAAAATCGCAGCGCGCATCGCTCGGCAAAGGCGCTCCAAACCGCATCGACGGTGGGAGAGCGGCTGATCGGCGCCTCGTCTACCGTCGTCCTGCCGGTGAGATAGGCAATCTTGGAGCGAATATCGGCAAGCGGTGCGGCAAAAGTGGATGAGCCGGCCGCTAGTGTCTGGTCGATGGCGTTGAGCAGGATATCGGCGTCGTCTGCGGTAATGAGGCCGCCTGCCGCAAACGTGTGCTCGCGGTCGATTGTCCACGAGCTTTCCTCGGTCTCCTGCGCGCCGGTGGGGCGAACCTCCTTGATTAAGATGCCGCGTTCGAGCAGCTTGTCACGATCGCGTCGAAACTTGCGCTTATCCGAGTCGATATTGCCCGAGCCATATCCCAGGTCAGAATCCAAGACGATCTGCTCGGTCGTCAGCGGTTCGGGGGAGCTATTGAGCACAAAGAAAAGATTGAGGATGCGCTGAGCCGTTTTATCGAAACTGGGCTCCGAATTTCCCTTTTTAATTGTCTCGGTCGTGTCGCTTGCCGTCATAGAGTCCTCGCATGAGAAGGTGGTTTGCTGCCATGATTTTAGTCCGATATGGAGATTAGGCTATATCCTTGTCCGCTCGGGGCGTTAAGATGGCCCGAATTCGGTCGTTTGCGCTCGCTCGGGGTATACTTTCGACTATATACGGTTCTAATGTGCATGCATTGGGCCTATTTGTCGGATTATGGATGTGGAGCGCACATGGCGAACACCCAGAACTATATTAACCACCTGCTGCAGAACACCGGCATTACGCCGGCATGCAGCGAAGAAGAGCGCTTGGCTGCCGAAGATATCGCTCAGATCTTCCGCAACCACGGCTTTGACCCCGAGGTTCAGGAGTTCAATGCCCCGGCGCCCAGTAGGTTGGCATTTGCCGTTACCGGTATTCTTGCGTTTGCCGGCACCCTGCTGATGGGCATCGGCGGCGGTATCGGCTTGGTCGGCACCTTGCTGGCCATTGTCGGTGCCGTTCTTTACGTGCTCGAGCGCACGGGCCACCCCGTGGTTTCGCGCCTGGGCAAGACGGGCGTGAGCCAAAATGTCATCGCCTACCACAAGGCCTCGGGCCCGCTCGCGTCCCCGCGTAACCGCCCGGTGGTCGTTGTCGCACACTACGACTCTCCCCGTGCTGAGCTGCTCGCCCGCGAGCCTTATGCTTCGTATCGTGCGCTCATCGCCAAGCTGTTGCCCGTTGCCACGGTTGCCCCCGCTGCCGTTGCCATCCTGCGTATTCTGCCGCTCCCCGGCGCGCTCAAGGTTCTGCTGTGGATTGTCGCGATTCTCGCTTCCCTCGTTGCACTCGCCAACGCGGTAAACATCATCTCTAACCGCCACATTCTTCCCTATACGTCTGGCGCGGTGTGCAACAAGTCTTCTGTCGCCGCTATGCTCGGCGTTATGGACAACGTTGCTCCCTTCCAGGGCGAAAACGAGTTTCCCGACGATGTTCCGTTCGATACCTATTTTGGGGAGCAGAAGCGTCGTGCCGAGGAAATGGCGCGCGCAGCGGCGGAATATGCCGCGGCCCAGCAGCAAAACGACTACGGCAACACCATCGAGTATGAAGAGCCTACCTACGCCGAGGACGAATTCGGTCAGCCGATTGCTCCCGACGCTCAGACCGAGCCCGAACAGGGTGAGGCTTTCGACGAGCAAATCGAGGGCTTTGAGGGTGCGTCTGCCGACGAGACGCTGATCGGCGCTATCGTGCCCGAGGATCAGAATCAGGCTGCCCAAGCCGAAGAGTTCAATGACGAGGTTCCCGCTGC
>URBB01000017.1 GCA_900545835.1 uncultured Collinsella sp.
CTCGCACGAAGGCCACATTAAGTGGCCTTCGGCTCGTGCGGAACTTGCAGCGAGCAAAGCCTAGCCGCCCGACCCTAGGGTTAACTTGGATGATTCTAGCAAATACAACAAGCGAGATGCCTGCGACTTGCATGCATCTCGCTTTATCTAAATAACGTGGTTGGAACTCAACCTTTATATGCAGCTCTTACCTTATCGATAGGAAACGCTCTGCTGGGAGTCCTTGACGACTACGTCATGGGCGCCGCCTTCGACGATGGAGGTGGAGCTGACCAGCGTCAGGCGCGCCTTTTCCTGGAGCTCGGGGATCGAGAGGGCGCCGCAGTTGCACATCGTGGACTTGACCTTGTAGAGCGTGCCGCCCACGCCGTCCTTGAGGGAACCGGCATACGGGACGTAGGAGTCGACACCCTCGACGAAGCTGAGCTTCGCAGCACCGCCCAGGTCGTAACGCTGCCAGTTGCGGGCACGCGCAGAACCCTCGCCCCAGTACTCCTTCATGTACTGACCGTTCACATTGACGCGCTCGGTCGGGCTCTCGTCGAAGCGGGCGAAGTAACGGCCCAGCATCATAAAGTCTGCACCCATGGCAAGGGCGAGCGTCATGTGGTAGTCGTAGACGATGCCGCCGTCGGAGCACACGGGTACGTAGACGCCGGTCTCCTCGTAGTACTCGTCGCGAGCGCGGCAGACGTCAATCAGCGCGGTGGCCTGGCCACGGCCGATACCCTTGGTCTCACGGGTGATGCAGATGGAACCGCCGCCGATACCGACCTTGATGAAGTCGGCACCGCAGTCTGCCAGGAAGCGGAAGCCCTCGGCGTCGACGACGTTACCGGCACCGACCTTGACGTCCTCGCCATAGTTGGCGCGGATCCACTCGATGGTGCGCTTCTGCCACTCGCTGAAACCCTCGGAGGAATCGATGCACAGGACATCGGCGCCGGCCTCGATGAGCAGCGGCACGCGCTCGGCATAGTCGCGGGTGTTGATACCGGCGCCGACCATGTAGCGCTTATCGCCGTCGAGCAGCTCGTTGGGGTTGGTCTTGTGGCTATCGTAGTCCTTGCGGAAAACGATCCCCATGAGGTGATCGTTGTCGTCGACGATGGGCAGGGCGTTGAGCTTGTTGTCCCAGATGACGTCGTTGGCAACCTTGAGGCTGATGTTCTTGTCGCCCACGATGAGCTGCTCACGCGGGGTCATGAACTCGGAGACCTTCGTCTGGTGGTCATCGCGGCTGGGTCGATAGTCACGGCTGGTGACGATGCCCAGGAGCTTACCCTTGGGAGTGCCGTCGTCGGTGACCGGCATGGTGGAGTGACCGGTCTTCTCCTTGAGCTCGATGACCTGCTCCATGGTCATGTCGGGGGTCAGCGTGGAATCGGACTGAACGAAGCCGGCCTTGTGATCCTTGACGGCCTTGACCATGGCGGCCTCGGACTCGGCGCTCTGGGAACCGTAAATGAAGGACAGGCCACCCTCGGTAGCGAGCGCGACACCCATGTCGACGCCCGAGACGGACTGCATGATGGCGGAAACCATGGGGATGTTCAGGGTGATTGCCGGCTTCTCACCGCGCTTAAAGCGGGTTAGCGGCGTCTTAAGAGAGACGTTGTTGGGGATGCACTGCGAGGACGAGTAACCAGGGACCAGCAGATACTCCGAAAACGTGTGGGACTCACCGGGAAAGAACGTAGCCATGTTTCTCCTTTTTCCATGCGACCGGTCGGCTGCAGGCCTCGTAGGACCCAGCCCAACCTTGGGCGCCCAATACTGGCGAATTATCTTAACGCACTTTGACTGCTACAATGCATGATTTAAGAAGAGCACACGAGGGTTTGACGCAGGCTTTGCGTTTGCCCAGCAAACACTTTAGCGGGGAGACGTGGGGCGTATGGAGTACAAGACGACGGCAAAGTTGGTCATTCAGTCGTGCGACAAGGATCTGCCGGGCGTGTTCGGCCACGGCTGTGTCTTGCTGCTGCAAGGTATCGCCCGCGAGCACTCGCTCAACCGTGCCGCAAAGAGCATGGGCATGGCATATTCCAAGGCCTGGCGCATTGTGAACGAGGCCGAAGGGCAGCTGGGGTGCAAACTCATCGAGCGCGACGGCGCCCGCGGATCCACGCTCACCCCCGCCGGCGAGCGAGCCATAGTGGTCTACGAGGAGCTGCAGGCCGACATCAACAACGTCATCGCCACCAAAGCCAGCGACCTCATCGCCACCATCAACGCAGAGTAGTCCTTTTGGGACTGAATTGTTGTCCACCGTGCCCTCGGATTGAGGCTCGTGCCACAAAACGGGCCCATCTACTACGTTTAGCTGAATACCCTCGACCATACCGGACATTATGAAAATAAAACCGCTGGTAGACAGCTTGGCGATTTTCAAAATAGGCGGGTGTGGCCGACCCCTATTGCTTAAACGTAGTAAATAGGCCGTTTTCGTGACACAGACCCCGATTAGTTACTTGCGAAGGGCGTTATCGAGAGTGGCAGCCACCTGCAGGGGGACGTCGGTGCCAGCGAAGAGGCGGATGGTGCTCCCCTGCTTGCCGCGTGGGGCCGAAAGGCGTGTCGTTGCGCCGCCGGCGGGTGATGTGCGGAATTCGTCCGGCAGTATGCTGAAAAATTCACCCGCGATGCAGTCCATCAGGTCAAACTCTACTGCCGGGCCAAAACCGTGCTCCAGGATGCCGGTCGCGATGGCATGGTCGGGATGCGAGGTCAGCCCGGGATAGCGCACGTTGCGTACCATCTCGTTGGCGGCCAGATACTCGGCCAGCGCACGGGCGCGGTCGAAGTGGGCCTGCATGCGAGCGTCGAGCGAAGACAGCCCCCGCTCCAGCATGCAAGCCTCATTAACAGAAAGGTCGAGTGCAGACGCACCGCAATCCGCAAGAAGCGCATACGCACACTCGGCGGCGGCATCCACGCGATGGCGCTTAAGCCGCGAGCGCGCCACCGAAGCGGCGACGAGCTTGCGCGGCGCCACGCCGGCACACACGCGATCGAGCGCCTCGAGCGACAGAACGGCGCCCAAGCGCAACGGATCACAGCCAAAGACGCCCGCCACGGTGTTATCCACCACGAGCAGCGCATGCGCCTCGCGAGCCGCGCGCCCCAGAGCACGAAGATCGGGCACACGCAGACCAAACCCGCCGATGGAGTTGACGAACCACCACAGGTGCGGCCCATCGACCTCAAACGAAGCATCAAAGCCCTCGGACGCGGCGGTAAACGCCGCAACCGCGGGCTCCCCCACCAGCGCAACATCGCAGCCATCAAAGCCGCAGGCAAACGCATCGGCAAAGTCGTCCGCAAAGGCCACCAAGCGATCGCCGGGCTGCACAATCCCCAGCATCGACAGCGCCGCCGGCACATGCGAGGCCGCAACAATACACGTTTCACGTGCGCCGGCCCTCACGGCCCAGGTCTCTTCAAGCCGCTGCACGTCCAAGCGACACCGCCCCTTAAATAATAAAACTGAACCAAGTTAGCCATCCTGGAAGAGCACGCGCCAGCGAGCGGGCAGCTGTCGTGGCGAGGTGCCGTGAAAGAGGAGCGACGCGTACTTCATGTACGCGAGCGACGGTTTGAGCGGCAGATCGCCCGGCAGATGCCCGCGCAGCGTCGAGCGGTCCGGCGTTCGTTAGAACGCCGGAACAAAATTAGCCGTGATATTCGCCGTTGTATTGGATCAACGTTAGATCTTCCACGCCATCGAGCGCGCGGATGGCGTCGGCATAGGGCATATCCACGCCGTCCGAGAACACCTCAACGGCCATCTCGACCTTGTCGCCGCGCATCGTCTTGGACTTGACGGAAAACTTGGTGCGCCCAAATGCACGCACGATATCGTCGCCGGTGGTCTGACCCGTGTAGTGGATGACCATCATGTACACGCGCGCCTTGTCCTGGTGGCTCGCAAAGCCGGCAATCATCACCACGATCACCACCGCCGTGAGTCCCACGAGCGCATACATACCGGCTCCCGCCGTAATGCCCGTGGTAATGGACCAAAACAGATACAGCAGGTCGAGCGGGTCCTTGACCGCCGTACGGTAACGGACGATAGACAGAGCACCGACCATACCAAGCGAGATGACCACGTTTGTCGAGATCGCGAGCGTGACCATGCAGGTGAGCACACACATGCCCACGAGCGTCACGGCAAAACTGCGCGAATAGACCACGCCGGTAAAAAAGCGCTTGTACACGTAATAGATCAGGATGCCCATGGCGAGCGCCACGAGCAGCGACAGGCCAATCTTGGCGGGGTCGACCTGACCGAACGCCTCCAAGACGGAGTTCTTAAAAAAGTCCCTGGTGCTCATGGTCTAAATATCCCCTCGGTTCCCAAAATCCGATTCCCAGTAGTTAAAACCGCGCAGGTAGGCGGTCTTGTCATAACACAGGCAGTACTTAGAGACCGCCGTGAGTTCGGCCGCACCCGGCGGCACCATATCGCGCACCAGCTGCGGGCAAAACTCGGTAAACTTGACCTCCATCACCAGCTTGCCGGGCTCCAGCACGGGCAACGCGGGCAACGTCGCGTCAAAGATGTCAAAGCTTCCCACCGCCGCACGCACGTTGCTATCAAAGGTAATGCGCACGGTACCTTCGTCCATCACCCACGGCTCGCGCTCGTAGTCCACGATGGTCCGCGGGCGCATCATATTGCAGATGCACTCGATGTAGAACTCGCGACAGAGCGGATAGGGGCTCCTCAGCAAAAAGTCGTAGTCGCCGGCCAGAATCTGCTCAAACTCGCCACGCGTGAGTGGCGCGTCCTCCTTGTAGATCCAGCTGCCGTACTTCTTTTTGCGCTCGAGCTTAATCACCTTGTCGCTGCCGTTATAGATGCGCACGCGATACTTTTTGCGCATGAGAATACCGGCGTCTTTTTCCTCGTAGGCCGAGTTGCAGTAGTCGTCAAAGTACAGGCTGCGAATGGTATAGCCGCCCGCCCGCGCATGCTTGTCCAGTTTAAAAACCGGCGCAATGCGGCAGGCAAGCGCGGCGTGCTCGCCCTCGTTAATGAGATATTTGAGCTCGTGGCGGTAACGCTCCTGCGTGGTACGCGCGGGAGGTGCCGCCAGGCGCTCAAGCAGCGCGCTAGCCCTCCTCATACGTGTCCTCCACGACCTTACCGCCATCCTGCACGTAAAAACACTTCATGCCGTAGTGCTTGCCGTCATCGGTCACATAGTAGTCAAAGGCATCCTGCGTATAGCCATCGGAGTTGGTGGCGCGCACGCGCGCAAAATACTGGCCGGTATCGGGCGCATCGCAGGTCACCTCGGGAAGCAGCACGTCCTCGGCCTTAAAGACCACATCGCTTATGGCATAGTCGCGCGCAAGCTCTACGGTGTAGCGAATATCGCGCGCCTCAAAGTCGTAGGACGCATCCCAGTTAATACGCAGCTTACCGTTATCGATCTGCGGCACGCCGATGTAGAAAGGCATGGGCTTTTTAAAACTCTCGCGAAAGCTCTTGTAGTTCTCCTCGATCTCGGAGGGAATCGCCGCGGCGATCTGCTCATATTGGTCCTTGGTGACAGGCAGATTGTCGATATCGGGCGAAGCAAAGACCAGGGATTCAGTCACCTCGCGGTAGTGCTTGATCATCTTGGTCAGGCGAGTCTCGGTCAAATACGAGCGCAAGTCCTTGACGGCACGGTCGAGTTCGCTGCGGAACGACTTGCTGCGCAACGCGCGGTTAAACAGCACGTTGCCCCAGTAGTTGCTTGCGCCGCGCTCCCAGCTCGCGTAGTCCGAAAACCCGGTAAGAGAAAGCTCCAGCTTACGCAGCATACCGTCGTTATCCCAATCCAAAAAGTACCAGGTATTTGAGTTGAGAGGGCTGTACAGATAGCAGTTGCGGTTCTGCGTATCGCAGTTGCCCGTCAGGATCTGAAACGCCAACCAATAGACCAGGTTCTCGGTATCAAAGTAGGTGTCGAGCACGTCATCGATCTTTTGCGATTCGTCGTTGAGCGCATCGAGCATCTCGATGAGCTTGGTGTGGTCCGTATCGCCCTTAATCTCAAGCATGCCTTCAAAGCTTGCCTGGTTGTAGTCGGGATCATCGGCAAGCTTAATGGTGTCCTCGTAGCGATGGAAATCAAAGCTGTTCACCTTGTACAGATGCCCGCTCTTATCCAGGCCATGTGCCTTAAGCGCCGTCTTGTTGAGCTGCTCCACCTGCGTAAACAGGCCGTAGTCCTCAAAGGTGTCGTTGGACTTTTCGGTCTGGTCGCACACCCACAGATGCACAAACTGCGTGCGCAGGCCCATCATCTGGGGAATCCCGCGGATAAGGTCGTAGGCCATCTTGTTGCGAAAACGCATCCCCTCGCCCATGTGCTTGTTGAGCGCAATCGCGCGCTGTTGGCGCCAGGTACCCTTGCCCTTCTTGAGCTCCACCTTGTAATTCTTTTGCGTGTAGGAGCTCGACGTCTGGCCGCGCACCTGCACGGTGGCATTGGGCGTTTCCTCGCCATAGCCAACCTCGCCGGCAACCGGGCCGTCATCGTCGCCCGCCTGCAAAAGGCCCATAACCTGATAGCGCGTCACACCCATGTCGGCGTAGTCATACACCGAGTACGTGTTGATCTCGGCCCAGCTATGATCGGTGTTCTCGGAACTATTGCCGCGCGAGACGGTCAGGTACATGGTCACAATGCCCGAGTCGTCGTAGACCTCGTACAGGTCATCTTTGTCGCGCAAATGCTTGGACTCACCGGAAGCATCGGCCTTTTTTATCTTGCCCTGCTTTTTGACCTTTTTAGTCGAGGATTCGTCCTGAGACGAGCAGCCCGAAAGCAGCAACGCACCGGCAGCCGCCTCGATCAGGCGGCGGCGAGACATCATCTTATCGGTCATCAGAACCTCCCCAATGGTTACGGTACACGCGAACTACTGCGCGCTCAAACGCGCCATGTGGCTCCCGCTCCATGCGCTGTTCCTCATAGCGCCCCTCAACATGCTCGAGCATGCGGCCCAACTCGGTAAACCAGCCTTCTTTGTCTGTCGCCACAATGGGCTGCTGACTCAGGATACGATACGGCAAGTTGGCAGTATAGGTATCGAGTCGCAGCAGCGCCACGATAAAAAACACCGCTGCGCCCAGCAAAAAGCCAAAGCCGTAAAACTGCTGCGGCAAAAGCAACGACACGGCGGTCGCCAGCCCGGCAACGCCCGCAAACAGCCCAGACGCCAGCACGGCACCCCTGTAGTCGGTAAAGTACAGCAAGATCAGCAGGATCGTATTACCCACGGCATACAAGCCGTAGCCCACGCACAGCGTGCGAAAATATCCGTGCATCAGGTTGTTAAAGCCCAGCGGCAAGGCCGAGAGCACCGTAGTCTCGAGCGAGATGACCGTCGCCGTCACAAACAGCTGCTTGAGCGCACAAAACCGCAGTTCCCGGTTAAGCGTGGCGAGCATATCCTCCTCGGCAACCATAATGTCGCCCACCACGCCACCGTCGTTGAACAGGCTGTAGTAGTCGCGGTAGCGCGGATAGAAATTGACCTCGACCGAGACCACAAAGTTGACGGACGTGACCAGGATTGTCAAAAACGCGATAAGCGCCGGCACATCGTGGTAGGGCGCACCATAAAACAAGCCCTTGACCTGCACGCCAATGGGACCGGCCCAAATTATCACCAAATGCGCAAAGAGGCCCAGGTTGGTGAACAGGCCCGTGAGCGCCAGCGGCATAAACTGATCGAGCCACTGCAAAAAGAGCCAGGGGCTGCGGTCGCTCTGAGGAAAATACCGGTATAGCAGCACCACGTCCCAGGCGAGCATAACGCCGTAGCCCAGAGCAATTGATGCCAACAGGCCCTCGACCGGCGGCAGCCCCAGCGCCAGCGCGGCCAGGGCGCACAGGCACGCCACGCCAATGGCGGCCGCAAAGCTGCACAGGATGCCGTGGTAGTCTTTGATGGCCGTGAGGTAACTCATGCCGTTCCAGTTGACGATCATAATGTTGAACAGCCACAGGCATAGCAGCCCCTGCAGCAGCGTGGCGCCCGAGAACAGCAGAAAGACACCGTAGAGCACCGTGCCCGCAACGAGCATGACAGCATTGGAGCCCCAAAACGAGGGCAGAATCTCGTCCTCGCGCTCGGCAAACAACATATCAGCCAAAAAGCGCGTGACCGGCATGGAGAAAAAGCTCGTGAGCGTAAGCGAGGCCAGCAGTATGTAGGTCACCATGCACACCAGCAGATCCTGGTTGGCACGGCCCACACCCCACAGACCGCACAGTACCAAGATACCCACCTGGAGCAGCACGCCCAGCAGCATCGGGCCCGTGCACACAATGCCGGCGTAGCCGTAAGCGCGCATCGTGGCAAACAGGCCCTTGCGCCTAAACAGGCGCTTGAGCTCAAAACCAATTCCGGCCACCGGCTACTCCCCCTCTCTGGGCAGGTTAAACGCACACGCCGTCTCGTCGTACAGTGCGCGATAGTTGGTGAGCATCTGCTCGTGCAAAAAGTACGTGGCAACGCGGCGCTGGCCGCGCTCCCCCATCTCGATACGGCGGGCGCGGCTTGTGCACATGCGTTCCATGGCATCGGCCAAGCCCTTGCGATACATAGGCGGCGTCACAAAACCCGCCACGCCAAAGTCGTCGCCCGGGGCGCCTTCGAGTAGCTCGCGGCAGCAGCCCACCTCGGTCGTCACGCAGGGACGGCGCGCTGCAAGCGACTCCAGCACGCTGAGCGGCTGGCCCTCGGAGATGCTCGTCAAAATGGTAAAGTCGAGCTTTTCCATGTACTCGACCACGTTGACGCGACCGGTAAAGATCAGGTCGCGCACGCCCAGGGTATCGACCAGCGCGTGGCACTCGGCGCCGTACTCCTCGTCGTCCACGCCGCCCATGATGTGCAGGCGCACCTTGGGCAGGCGCTCGTGCAGCTCAAAGAAGGCATAAATCATGGTCTTGACATCCTTGATGGGCGCCAGGCGCACCACCGCGCCAATGTCCACCCAGCCGTCATCGGTCTTTAAGGGAATATCCTTAAAGCGGTCGAACTGGATGCCGTTGGGGATGACCAGGCATTTGTCCGCATCGCAGCCCATATCGATCTGGGTCTTGCGGGCGTTATGGAACAAACTGGTCACGCGGAAGGCGCGGCGATAGATCTCCTCCGAAAGCAGGTAGAAAAAGCGAATCCAGCGGTCCTTAAACGACGGCACCACCCAGTCGGCGCGAATGATCTCTTCCTCGCGCTCGCGGGTATAGATGCCGTGCTCGGTCAGCAGCACTGGCGCATGGGAAACGCTTGAGCCCAGGCAGGCGAGCAGGCCGCCGTAGCCGGTCGAGATGGCATGGTACACATCGGCCACCGGCACCTCGCTGCCCAGCAGGTAGAGCACGGGCAGCAACATAGAGCGCATGGTGTGGAATGCATCGGCAAAGGGCGTGTAGGGGCACTCGGCCAGGCACACGTCGCGAAAGATATCCATAAACGTTCGGCTCTGCAAAAACGAGAGCGGATGCACGCGACGGCGTTGAAAGATATCGAACAGCACGTCCCAGTCCGGATTGGAGAGCGACACCAGACGGCGTAGCGCCTCGCGCTCGCGGTCGTTAAAACTGGCTTCGTGCTGCTCGCCCGAAAGCCGCAGGGCATCGTCCAGGAACACCTCGTGCACCTCGACCACGTTGCTGGGCAGCTCGTAGACAAACTTGCCGCGGTCGGCAGCATGTGCGCCGATCACCCACAACACAAACTCATGCTCGGGCATGGCCTGGATATAGCCATGCATCCAGGTAGATACGCCGCCGTGCACATAGGGGTAGCAACCCTCGAGTACCAAGCAGATTCTCATTTGTCGCCACCCTCCATGCGCTCGATCGTCACGGTCTTATCATTTGCCTTAAGCAGATACAGATTGCCCGTAAGGTGCGTCAGTTCGCCACCCGTCACCGCACCCGGCTCGCCGTTGTTGGCGCGGAACATGAGCCACGCCTCGTCGTGGAAATTGCCCAGACTAAGCGTCCAGGCATCCGCGCTGGTATCCACGCTCACCGTAACCGACGAAAAGCGCTGGATAGCACCAGAGCATTCCGAGCCGGTCTGGCGACGCAGGTCGGGCGCAGACTTGGTAAGCCACTCCAGGTAGTTGGTCAGGCCGCCCTTGTAGACCTCCCAGCCCTCCTTGGCTCCGCGATCGGGGTCCAAAAGGTCGTCCGGGTGCATAAAGTGCGTGCTCACGTAGTGCATGTTGAGCTCGGACACGGCTGCCAGGCGCATATAGGAATCGTCGACCATGCCGCCCGAAACAATACGTGGCTGCTCCACAATGCCATCGCTCGCCACGCCAAACTCCTGCACGTAGGGCAGGTCGGTACCGTCCTCAAAGTACGTACTGGCGATGGTCTTAATGCGCGGAACGTCGGTGCCGATAAGCTTGCGTGCACGGGCCGAAAGGATATTTGACGGCGGCACGTAAACCGAGACGTGCGCGTTGGGCAGCACCTCATCTTGGAAGGCGATAAGCTCGTTGAGCGATGCGACGAGCGTTTCCTTGTTCTTCCAGGTCTTGTAGTCATACAGCGTGCCATAGTCGGTATCCCAGAGCGCCAGAGGCTGATGGTTGTAGCCGTGAAAGCCCAGCTCTCCGCCCATCTGCAGCAGCATGCCGCCAAAATAGCGGAACTGCGTGGTATCGGGTTGGCGCGCGGGCTCGATCTGGTTGACCGCGTCCTCGTAGTTTTCGATCATCACGCCGGTATAGCGAATGCCGTATTTTTGCGCGAGCTTTTGCAGATCGGGCCACCAGACCTTGGCATAAAAATCGGCGACGGAAAGCCCGTAGTCGCGCTTGATATAAGTACCATCGCCCGAGGGCACGGGGCTAGGAAAGTCGTCCAAATAGAACACGGCGCTGTTGATGACCGGATAGGCCGTGGCATCACCCAGCAAGCTTATGGCCGAAGCATAGAACCCACGCATGACCTTGTCGTAAATGCCAATGTTGCACACCACGGTGTGACCACAGCCGCAATCGTTAGACCAAATGAGCGGCGTGCCCGCGTCACCGGTCCTTGCCCAGACGTGCGCCGTTTCGCGCAATGAAACCGAAAGCGAAGAATCGAAGGGGTCCGAGAACTCGTAGCGCTCTCCTCCGCCCAACATAAAGTCCTCGCTCGGAACGATACTTTCGGCTGTCGCATAGTCATATCCGGCCGATTCGATCCCAAGCTTAGAAGCAATAGCCTGCAGGCAGTTCGAGTTATCTGGCGTCATGCCCAGCATAAGTGAGCCGCCCGCACTCACCCAACTCATCAGATCGGTCAGATGCGCACCCAGTCCGTCAAGCGAGGGCATAAGCACAATCACGCGATCAAACGACGTGAGCGATGGGATCGCGTCCGCACCGTCGGTGGCAATATCAACATCGCGATGGGCGATCTTCATGTCCAGCAAAATCTGGTCGAACTGGTCTTTAACGTCGTCGACGCCATCTTGGTCCGAGTCGGTAATGACCAGGCACGTGAGCTTTTGGCCAAAGATTGCCGAGGAGGCCGGCACCGCATCGTTGGCGGCAAGCATCCCCAGCTTATGCAGACCCGCACTGTACTGCACGCCGGCACGCTCCACCAGCAGCACGGCGGCCATGGCAATAAAGACCGCCCACACCACGAGGAGTCCCATCCAACGAAAGCGGCCTGCACGGTCGCGGATATGTTGCGCCACACTCATCTGGCCTCCTCCCCGTCGCGCCAAAACGCCAACTTTTTGCGGTTGTCGGCGCTCAAATACACATGCTGCTTGTCAATCGCATCGATCACACGGTGAACCTCGTCACCATCGCGGCGCATCACGGCAAGGCGCAGGCAAAGCATCCAAACCTCCTGCTCCTCGGGCACGTCGAGCACCAGCTGGTCGATCACGGCCTGCGCCTCGTCGATCTGTCCGACATCGGCCAGCGCCGTCGCGAATCGAATGCGCAGCTCAAAAGTGTCTTCGCGCTCGCAGCGACGCGCAAGCAGGCGCGCGTACTGTTGGCGCTGAATCTGAGCAACGCGCCCCTCAGCCAAGCCCGAGCCCAAGTATTCACCAAGAAAATCGCAGTATTCGTTGAGGTTTTGCGCGCTCGGGCCCGTCTTAAAGGCACGCTCCAGCTGCTGCAGTTTAAGGTCGGACTCCTTGGAGATCTGCGCCACCGCCGTCGCGGCATAGTGCGCCACCTCAACGTCGTCGTTAAGCTTAGCCGCCTGCAGCTGCGCCAGGTACGCGTCGGGCTCCTCGGTGAGCATGGAGAGCATTAGGCGGCGCCGGTATGCCGGGTCGTTGACGATGAGCGCCTCCTCGAGCGGGACCACGCTTACATCGGTGTCACGGTCGTGCACCAGGATGCTGCGATGCAGGTCGTCGTTGAAGCGCAGCGACTCCAGCGCAGACTCTTTCAGCCCCTCGCCAAACACCGCGCTGCGGACCGATAGCAGAACCACCAGCAACGGGCCCCACAGCGGCACCAACACTATCACAGCCAGCATGTGCCCGCGCACCGGCAGCAGGCCCAACTTCATAAGCGTCCACAGCATCAGGCAAACCAGCGCATGAATCAGCAGCAAGACGGCAGCAACGACAAGCGAGATCAAGCGGCACCCCCCTCACCGTCACCGGTGTAAGAGATGTGCTGCAGCAGCGCCACGATGTCCTCGCCGTCGACGGGCTCCACTGCAATCTGCTTTGCGCTCAGGCGCTCGCGGATAATGGGCAGATCGCACGCCTTTGCCTGGCGCATAAGCAGGTAGAGCACGTCGCCGTCGACCAAGCCCGCCGCGTCGCTCTCGCGAATTGCCGGCCCAATTGCGCCCACCAGCTCGCCGACAGGTTCCATACCCGGTACCACGCGCAGGAGCAAAAAACTCCCCATCTTGCTATCTGCCAGCGCCTGCTCCGCCGCGAGCTCTTGGCCAAAGGCAGCCTGCTTGAGCACGCAAGTGCCGTCAACGCAGCGTTTATCCTGCGCCACCGCCTCGTAGTCAAAGGCACGGCCTAGCGCGCTTTCGACCAGCCCGCACAAGATGCGGAACAGGTTTTGATAATAGAGGGTCATTTGGTTTTCAGCCGCACTACGCACAAAGATCAACACGGCGGGTGCCCCGTCGCGCTCGATCGCGTATCCAAACATGGGAAGCCCCGGCGTCAGCTCGCGGTTCACCCACAGGTTCGAACGACCCCCGTCGCCCAAAAGAGGTGCAAGCTGCTCAAGCGTGAGCGAGCGTGCGGCATCTTCGGCAATCGCGGGACTTGCTGCCACCAGGCGTGCAAATGCCCCGCCCGAAACATGGTAGATCGCCACCGAATCGTTCTCGAGGATCTCGCCCAGAAGCTCGCAGCACTTGCGATAGATATCGCGTGGGTTGAGCACGTCGAGCTCCTGCGTCACGGCAAAGATCTTGCCAAAGCTGTCGTGGCGACCCACGATCTGGCGCCTGTACGCGCGCTTGTCCTCGATCGCGTCGTGGTAGAGCTGCGTAAGGAACGTATTGCGGTTGCGCACGAGCTCGTTTTGATCGCGCTCCGCCCTAATGGCCTCGCTGTTGCGCAGCTGCACATAGCCGCACACGGCACCCACCACAAAGTACGCAATAAACGGCAGCCAGTTGGACGGCTCGTAGAACAGGCCCTGGAAGGTATAGCCGTACTGAGTAAAGTAGCTCGCGGCCAAACCCACCGACGCAAGCAGCGCCGCAACCAGGCCAAAGTCCAAGCCATACAGCGTGCCGATCAACACCACGTAGAGCAGGCGATAATCGAGCACGTTGAGCTGGGCCGATTGTGAGAACAGATGCTCCAGCACCTCGAACAGAACCCAGGCAACGCCCGTCTCCAGGCATTTGATGGGCAGCGAGCGCATCTGGATGCGGTCGATGGCGGCACGCAGCGGGTTGATCTTTTTGATGCGTCCAGCGCCCCAGCGAGCTTGAATGGTCGAGAGATCGCGCAGCAAGTCATAGCGCTGAAACCAGCCATAGCGAACGCGAACGGTGTCGCTGACGGGCAGGGCATAGCCGGCAGAATCGCCATAGGCAACTGAGAGCCCAGGGAACAGCGCCTTGAGGGCCTCGCCCACCTCACCAGACGTGCGATGGAAGGTATCGGCAACGTCGAGCGTCTCAAAGGAGGCGTCCCAGCTGTCAAAGATGCGGCGTACCAGCACCGCGAGCTCCTCGGCACACAGCAGGGGAAACGCCGCGTCCTCCGCGCCCTGCAAAGCGACCGATCCGGTTAAGCAAGAATCGAACAGCGGCACAAAAAACGGATCATCCAGCGCGGCGGAGGCAGTGTACAGGAAGGGCGCGCGCAGAATCTTTGCCTGAACGCCTTCGCGCACAGCGTAGTAGCGGCAGAGGTCGTTGGCCGCGCGGGCGATAATTCCCTTGCCCGTTCGCCCCACGGCGCCGGAGGCACCCTCGGCACTCGCGGGCCCCGCTACAAACAGCAGCTGGACCCGGCGACTCATGCACGAACGAAAGACCGAGCGCAGCAGCTCGATATCGCCCACGGTATCGGTATGCGGGGTAAGGAAATTAGACAGGTAGACTACGCGGTCGAACTCGTAGGCCTGCTCCAAGTGCTGGAGGAGCTCTTTCCACGAAGCATGAGGCGACGACTCATCGTGGCGCGCTTCCGCGGCAGCGACGACCTTAACGTGGTCCCCGGGGAACGCCTTGGCGCAAAAGTCATCGTCAACATATGCGGTGTTGCCAACAACTAGCACTTCCATGGCGCATTCCTCCCCTAAAATCCACTTTTGTCCTAGTCAAACATACGTATTTTACGCTGTCAACGCGAGCTAGAACGCCTTTAAGGCTGTTTTAAGAACTTTTTTAGAGGATGTGGGGATGGCAACTCGTCCAACCCAGGCTCATTGAGAGGCTGCTATTCGCTCTGAAAAGGCACATCGCAATCTGCTGACAGCTCTGCAGGGAGAATGGCAGGCAATGTAAGCGCTCCCATGGGCGAAAGTCCAGTAACAACCATCAAATAGCTCTTTGCATGGGCATATGCCATCGAAATAGCATTTGAAAGAAGGTAGTGACGCGCCTCGTCATCGGGAGAGTTCATTGGCATTTGCGCTGAAACCGAGATGGATACTGTAACGCCAGCGTGCATCTTCTCCTGTGCACCTTCATCTCTGTCAAGGAGGCTGCCAATTACGCACATCTTTAGACTTGCGCGTGCGTCATTACCTTTTTTCCAAAGGTGGACATCTTGGTAGCTAACGTCAACTTTTAATTCCATGTTATCCGAGGGCGAATCCTCGATATGGAAATCGGAGTCAACGACGAACAAATTCACGATCTGAATTGGAGCAATAAAATCCCCACTCATGCTGCCAAACCTCCGGAAATCATCTCGAGATTCACATGCGAGGACGGACGCTCGTTCCTAAAAGACCATTGCTTGCGCAGGGATTCATTGGACGAGAGAAACGGTAGCTCTTTAGAATAGTTAACGGTAACCTTAGGAACGATATTGATACCCAAAGCGAGCTCGAACCTAGCGATCGTCTTCAGCGTCATATTGGGCTGAGAATTCAACAGCTTCGAAAGCGACTGAAGGCTCACACCCATACGCTTTGCCAAATCGCTTTTGCTTAAACCCAAATGCTTCATCTCGCGATGAACAATAAACTCGATATCTAGCGCGTGTTCATAAGCGCGTGTTTCGCTAGTTTCTGTCTCGGCGTAAAAATCAGATAAATCTACTTTATTCATTGTGTTCTCCGTTTCGAAAGCCAAGTATGAAAGTCAACGCTCAGTTTCCAGAAGTTGACGTGCTATTACGGCTAATCGCTTGGCCCGCTCGATTTCTTTACTGATATTTCCTGATCCCTGATGTCCTTTAAACCAAAACAATAGAACAATTTTATCTACGCCCTGACATATGGCATAAATCATCTCTCGATTTGCCCCGTCAAACCCTTTCAGTTCATAGAGGCCAATCTTAGAATCAATACATCGTAGCTTTGAGGTCCCACTCGCAACCTTTAACCCATAATCATAGATTTTTGAAATCTGGTCGATCATTTTACGGGCTGCAAGCTTCTTTTTAGGGTCTGTCAACATTTTCTGGAATTGAGAGTTGGCGGGAGAAGTCGTCAGCTCCCAAAACGGTCGGCCCTTGGAATCCCAATATTCGACAAGATCGTATCCTTCAACCAAGGGCCACCTCCCATTTCTAGATACACTTAACTTATAAGTTAAGTGTATCAATTTAAATACAAATAACAAGGCTTATGCCAGATTCCACAGCTCCAAATCGATAAACAACCCAGTCGAGCTTGTGCTAAATCCGGAAGTATGCGGCAAATTCCAGACATGCCGACCGCACTGGATAGCGGCAACGCTTCTACATGCTGCTTCTTTACCCGAAAAAGGCGGTGTGCTCGAGGGTTCCAGAATTTGCCGCATACATCCGTCGGGCAATTCCGGAAGTGCGGGGAAAATCAGAGCATTGCCGGCCAGACCCCTGTTTTGAGTTCCGCTGACCTGCGGTTTTGTTGCCGAAAAACAGGTTGCGCTCGGCAAGTTTCGATTTTCCCCGCACTTCCGAAATAACACGCTAAAAGCGAGAGTCCGGAAGCCAAACGCGACAAATACTCCTCGGAAAATAGCCCCTTGAACGCAAAAACCGCCTATCGACGGCTTCCACGGACCAAGCCGGACATACCGTCGCAGGGCCTCATCGCAGCTAGAGCTTTAAGGAAAGGCCCCGCCCCTGTCAAACCTCTACCGGAGAAGCACGGCAAACAAGAACTGCGCGAGCACGCGTCAGTAGAGTTACATGCAAGTAGAAAAACACCCGCAATTTCGCCTTTTCTCAATTGAGATGTAAGTTTCGACAGGCCAAATCTTACATCCAAACAAATAATAAAAAGAGGCGGCCATTCAAAAGAAAAGCCGCCTCTCCGCAGGACGCAGGCCCGTAGGTTGACTGCGTCAATACCGCTAGATTCGGCCTAGTATCCTATCGGGTCCCAAAAGGTCAATCCAGTTATAGACGGCAGGCAGCCCGAAACAACATCTTTCATGAATCTCCAGTCCTATCAAGCCCGATCGAACTTGACCGTCAAACCAGATACGGCCCAATCACATCGAATATCTCGCCAACCTTAGTTGAAGCGTTTTGCGCAGATGGCTTAATGTTGCCCAGTTCCCTATGGTACGCGACGAGGCGCCCAGCACGCTGCAATGCTTCGCCTCGCCTATCATCCACTGCCCCAAACATCCCGTCAAGGTTCTTGCGGTACTCGATGCCCAAGTTCTTCGACATCTCCTGCGCGAGGGCATGCTGGCAGTCGGACGCGGACATATGCGCGGTCGTGTAGCGAAAGTGCAGAAGCGGCCACAGCTCGAAACAGGGGTTGGACCACAACGCGTGGAAGGTCCTCGAACCATCGGAGAGCTCGTTGCACTTACGCTCCATCGCGTCAAAGTCGGACGCAGGGAAGTCATCCTTATCATACACGAGCCACACGTGGTCGAACGTCTCGGGCGCATAGAGGCAGTGTTCGACGGCGAAGTCGAGCAGATCGAGCGTGTGTTTGCCCGTTCCCTTAACGATAACGGCAACCTTGCGTTCGTCTGCCGCACACAAAGCAGCACGCACGCCCTCAAAGTAGCGAGGCTCAGTCTCCTTGCCCTCGGTCACCACGAGGCGGCGCGTCATCTGCACCATGCGCGGGCGAACCTCGCGTTTGCCACTACGCCAGCCCTTCGACTTCTTCGCTGCCATGCTAATCCCACTCCTCAATGCGGGTTAGGTATGGGTCGGCGCCGTAGCGACCGGACAGGTATTGCTTATCGAAAGCCGCGTTCTTACTAACCAGATTGCCGTTTGCCTCGTGGATGTCGACGAGCGACCAAAGCTGGCTCGCCTCTCCCTCGCCGCGTGCGGCAAACCATATCTCGTCGCGGCGAAATACATCGTTTCGCATGGTAGACACGTCCTGGGACGAGAAAATGAGCTGTGCACCATTCTTGTTGACCGCAGGGTCCTTGAACAGCAGAATGACGTAGCGAAGAAGCTTCGGGTGCAGCTTGGCATCGAGCTCGTCTACCACAACGGTAGCGCCGCGATCGAAAGCCATCAGCAAAAAAGATGCCAGCCCCAAGAGTTTCTGAGTGCCAGCCGACTCCTCGGACAAACGAAGCTCATAGCGCTTGCCATCCACGTTATGCCCCACGAATACGCGTCGATTACGGCCCTCTGAGGTCTCCTCCACCCTGAAGCCATCGATGCGCACGTCAACGGCGCGCAGAAAACGCGTGATCTCAGGCGAGTCGGCCTCATCGAGTATCTGTTCAAGCGCCCGTTCCAAAAACGAGCAGTTATAGTTCAAGAACACCCCGTTAAGAAACCAGCTGGTAGCCTCCTCGACTACCGGCGCATCAAAGTTAATACAGAGAAATGACAGGTACGGGAGTCTCGGATTAAAAGTCGCGGCTGTCGCGAGTTTACGCAGCGTGGGGCCAAGTTTAATCTCAACGCCCTCGCGCTCGAACAGCATCGCCGAACGTGACGCCCCTAGCTTGCGTCGCCATAGGCCCTCATGCACAATTTCATCTGAATGTACGGACAGGACATAGCGGTACTCATGATTGCTTGCGCGGTAATAGAGCTCGAACTCAGTAGGTTCAGAAACAGAAACGTCATCAAACTCGAACGCCGAACAACGAGGCATCGAGGGACATTCCTCATCAAATCCACCATCGCGGGCAGACAGCAACCTGACCGGTCTGGCCACTGCCGAACGAACGTAGTCGAGAGCCTCGAGAAGGTTGGACTTGCCGCCTGCATTGGGTCCGTAAACCGCAGCCACCGGCAAGAAGCTCTGCCCGTCGGGACACGCGATAAGAGAGCGCTCAAACTCCCTCATCGGCGTCGCTTGCATGGAAAGCTCCGCCTCGTCGCGATAGGATCTATAATTCCTGAAGGTGAACTGGCAAAGCATCTTCCTCAACATTCCATTCATTATTTTGAAAAGATATATCAAAGTTTTTCTATGATTATAGACTTTAAGTTTAGTCAATCAAGCGTTTAATGTACTTAGAGCAGAGGACTACAAGTAATCCGAAGGCATCGAGCGGTCTGGATATCAGTTAAATCACTTCCGCTCTTTAGCCATCGTTGCCATCTCATCAATACGCTCAATTGTCTCAATAAGGTGCGTCAAAATCTGCCTGAGTTCCTTCTCGGGTAGAGAACAGATGTGCTCACAAAAGGCCTGCTTTTGAAACTCGGAAATCACCTTTTTATCGCCATAGTCTCCAATGGTTTCCTTTTTCAGATAGAAAGCCGACGTATCAAAACCATCTTCCAGCACTAGGGCATTTTCAATTCCCTTCTTAAAGTGCTTTCTGGATTTGTAAGTTTCTATTTTCGTAATTAGCACATTGTTGCTTAAACACTCATTAATCTTCTGATCGCAATCGAACAGGAAAGCAGTGAAGACCGATGGAGGATTTGCATCCAAATAAGCGGCAGCCTTATTAAGCGATGGTGCACCCGTGAATGCACACGACCCATCGGGGCTCTTCTTTCCTATCCATTTAAAGCGCAGGTGATTAGTAGTATGGGCAAAAGAAAGTGCTTTGTTGAAATACTGCTCATCGGTAGGTCCCTCAAGATAAACAGTGGGAACTTCGTTCGCAAACCACGAAACCGAAAAAGCATCCTTCACCGCCTGAACCGTACCAGGACCGTAAAACTCCGGATTTGTCTGAGCGACTACCTCACCGGACTCATTCTTAGCTAGAACGATTACTTTGTCGTTATATCGATTTTCATCATGAATAATAAAGGGCGAGTGAGTCACACAGAAGATTTGAGAAGTCTGATACCCTTCTTCATCCTGAAATAGCGATTTATAAAAGTGAAGGATCTTCTCCTGCCAAGAAGGATGAAGGCTAATTTCAGGCTCGTCAATAAATACAAACGAACCTCTGAGCGCATGCGAGTCCTTCAACATAAAGCACCCACGATAAACAATCTGTTTTTCACCAGAACTCAGTTGATCGACTCGCACGTCATGTCCATTCTTTTTAAAGAGAATTTCTTTATGACCGTCGCGATTATCAACACGGTCGTATTTCAGGTCGTCAAACATCAAATCAAAGGCTTTGGTGAACCTAGGCATCCTTTGAGGGACTTGAAGTTCTGAGAGACCAATTTCAGGATTGCCTCTAGTGGCCCTAGCGACATCGGCATCATCAAGCGCCTGAATATCAATGATTAGCTGATTGATCTCAGTAGGCAAGTCGCTTGACGACCGCCTACTCTCAACTGACTCATCGATGTTTCCACTCGTTACATACGTAATTTGCTTGGATTGAAAATTAATATCAACATCTGAAAAGATTGCAGACGTGGGAAATATCTCGGCAAAATTTTCCGAGAGAACCATTGTCTCAAGCCCCGAATCATCCTTTGCATAAAGATAATTATTCCCGTTAATGGTTTTAAGAGAAAATCTAAACGTTCTTATTTCTTCGTCTATTTCAACTTCAATCATGTCTATATAACAGGGCGTATCTCGATACTCATGCGACATGATTTTATAGAGCAGCTCCATTAGGCTGCTTTTACCAATGCCATTATTTCCAGCGATGATGACAGTATCAACGGCTTTATTTGAGGAGTCGGTAAAGTCCAACTCTAGATTACCTAAAACCGGATGATTCGATAACTTCAACTTTCGAACTCGGATCATGAGAACCCCACTTCAAACTGCTTTATAGCAGTTTACTAAACCCACGGTGCCAAATGATCAGCAATGCCGCGCAACCATTTCGCAATATTCAACAGTGCCTAAGTAAACAAACGCCGTATCTCACCAAAACGCTAGTGCCCAAGCCGTTCTAGCCAAAGAACAGCTTGGGCACACTCCATGAGGCCACAGCAAGAGTCGCAACCGGACCTCGCGTCAGTAGCAGACACGCCCCATCCCGCCGGCAATCACCCCTCTCCGTCCATGACCGACCAGCTCACAGGTTCAATACCCGGAAGAGACGTTAGGCAAGAGGGGCAGGCAACCTGATAGTTCCCGTTATTTGTCCTGCGCTGCATAGAAGCGGAGACATATACCGCTTTGCGGGCGCGAGTGACGCCGACGTACAGCAGGCCCATTTCCTCAATAAGCCCGTCTGGCATATTCATCGCATCAACGATCCGGCATCCATATGCAGAACGCGAGCATATACCAGCTCTTTCGCACCGAGAGCAAATCACTCCAGGCCAATCGAAACGCGTAACGCCCGGAATGAAAACAGTATCCCACTCTAGCCCCTTAGCGGAGTGAATGGTCATGATCGAGATGCCTGCATCAAGGTAATCGGAGAAACGCCGCAGGGAGCCCTCGGAAAAGATGCTAACGATATAGTCGAAGCGCTCAGACGGATCCATCGCAACGCAGTCAGTTTTAAGGTGTTTCCGCAGCGCCCCAAGAAGCATGGCATAGGACCGCCCATACTCGAATCTCCTGGAACCAGTCAGCAGTTCACCAGAGACGGAGTCAATTATTTTGTCCGCAGCAGACCGGCTAACGCCCTTTTCTCCAGACGCTGCATCGGTAATCCTGGATAAAGTAAACGCATTGAATTCACTGAACTCTGGGTCTGTATCAGAGAAAAGCCCGTTGAAGTATGGCATCTCCTCCTTAACCAATTCGTTCATAATGAGATCGGCAAGGGCACCACGCTTACGAACAAGAATCGCGATCTTCCCGCCACCGACTTGGATGAGCGCCGCAACCTTAGAAACAATGGCTGTCGCTTCGTCTTGCTGTGCAGCGCCAACAAATATGGGAAGTCGGGGCGTACCGCTGACAATGGCACCCTTCATGTGGGAGCGAATCGCAGCACCGAGCTCCCCAACAATAGATCCCCCAGAAAACCTATGATTATGTTCGAGCTCCAGCGGCGATAGACACAGGTCGGTAGTGGCCTTTGCCTTTAAGCCTTCCATTGCGCCAATAAAACCATAGACACGCTGAATAGGGTCACCGAACATGCAGATTCCTGATTTATCAGAAACCAAGCCATTTAGAAAGATATAGCACAACGCATTCGTGTCCTGCGCCTCGTCGACGAGCACGACAGGGTACGCTGCCGACAGATAGGACCTTAACTTGGGAAAATGAGAGAGCAATTCAATTGCAAGGGAAATCATTCCAGAATATGGCAAGAGACCGTTCGGCACGAACCGATCCCTGATGATCCTATTAAAGGAAAACATCACGCGCCTCAAGTCCATGTCCTGACCGTTTCTCATAAAGCGGAGGAAGTCGTCAACGGCATTCTTTTCATTCCAGGTCAGCCTGACACCTCGCAAAACCAGCTCGTTAACGGCGCCGTTGTCATCAACCATAGAAAGCTCGTCAACGTTTACTGGGAGCGAGAGCGATCTCCAGTATCTGCGCAGCAGAGCCCAAGCAAAGCCGTGGAAGTTAGTCGCCATGACGCTGTCCTCAAAACGCTTGGCCACGGGACCAGGAAGCGCCGACATGGTGGCGCTTAAATCCGTACGCATTCTCCGCGCGGCAGCGACGCTGAAGGTTAGGGCCAAAATCCTTTTTGGTGGCTGAACTTCGCCAGATGCCAGTAACCAGCAAGCCCGCCCAGTCATAACTGTGGTTTTCCCGTACCCTGCCGGCGCCTCTACGAATACCCTCTTCGATGGAGAAAAGATCGTGGAGAGCTGCGATGCATCTCCACCACAGCGCCCCTCAATCGCAGCTCTAACACAATCCAGCAAGTCAGTCTGGCTCACTAACATTCAAGCCCCACGGCCTTGCGAATAATGCTCTCGTAACATACAGGAACGCCATCGGCACCAAGAGCTTCTGCAAGAGCGACACCAGACACGACACCTTTATTCGATGAAAGCCATGCATACATAAGCGCACGCGATTTGGGCGTATCGGCGAATTGCCCGTCAAACTCCGGTCCCTGAAAATCATACTCAGAGTCCGGCAAACAAACATCGTAGATAGTGCTGGCTTTACTTAATGCATTACTATTGCCCTTAATGGAAGTTGCCCTCTGAGAATTCGTCGACTCAAGAAGTGCTATAAACGCACCCTGGTTATCGCTAGCGAAGAACGAGTCAATAACCTCAGCTTCAAAATCCCGTTCAATTGTCGTTATATGGTCCCCAGAAGTTTCCGGCAGCTTGGCATCCCTGTCGACAATGGAATAATATGGAATCTTAAACTTGTCCAGAAGTTCCCCGAGGGGCTTTACGTTCTCTTTCCCGCCAGCCCTGATGGGCACAACTCCATAATCATCCAGATCTATCCCAAGGTTGCACGCAAAGACCGGAATGGCCCCAGACTCCGTCTGGCCCTCAAAAGCCAAAACCGACCGCGCGAAAAAAGCCTCTCGTATTGACTCAAAGTTCAGCATAAGATGCTTTTCAATCTTGTCAGACAGGTCAATATCTTTGCCGCACATGACCCTTGGAGAATCTTCGCCCTGCCCAAATCGCACGATGTTCTTATAGCCGCGAGCCAGAATGTTTGGCGAATGCGTCACCATGATCAGCTGAGCTTTGATTGAATCAATCCCGAAATACTCCTTTAGAAGGGCGTTGAACTTGGCATCCTCCCCTTCGCAAATCCTATGCAAGCTCTTCGAGAGCCGTCTTTGCATATATGGGTGAAGATGAGCTTCGGGTTCGTCATAAACCAGCACGGCATGCAGCACGCGCTTGTCATCGCCATCCGAGCAGAGGCTCTCTTGAAGGCGTTTAGGCGAAAGTCGCATAATGCTCTCGATTATCGAAAGCGAAGCAATGGCAAGATACTACAAGCCTACCCCCGCCTTTTTAAAATGAACGCCTCTCTTATCAAGCAAGGTAACCAAACTTCCAAGCGTTCCGCCATCCGATGAGTCGACGCCCGTCCTCACACCATATGATGACAAGATGGGTACGCCACCGACAATCGTACCGAGATCTGCAACCAGACCTTCGAGCTCATTCCCGTCTAGAAAGTCGGAGACCTCTTTGCCCTCCCTATCTAGATAAAGAGCGATGCCTTTGGAGAGAACTTTACCGACGCCGCGTGTACCGTCAAACGCCAAGTCTCCCCTATTGAAAGATGCAGTAGAGTACCTAAACATGTGAACGGATCTCATGAAAGAAGGGGAGATCTTTTCCCCACTTTCCTCGGCCACAAACTCTATACGAGAATCCGGATCGTCAGCAAAGGCGCAGACGGTAATAGTGTTTCCGGTCGTAGGATCGATGTCGGGCCCCGATATTCCGATCTCGTCCTCGTCCATCTTTAAAGTTACTACAGCACCTGAACGCTTTTCGGTGTCTGCGAAATCCTCTTCGCCAATCGTCGCCTGATTGAAGATTGTATTGAGCAAGTCGAGTACATTCGTTTTGCCGAGATTGTTCTCGCCGACAATATAGGTCACGTCCTCGTCAAAACTAATCGTAACACCATCGAGATTCCGATAGTTCTCAATCCTCAGTTTAGAGATCCTCATGCAGCCTCCTGACCGTTAGGGTTTATGGCTACCAATAATCTATCACGCCTCGTGTTGTGCTAAGCGGACACCAACAGATGTTCGTTATTACTCGCGCAAAGGCCATCACAAGGACATCTTTGCTCGTAAGGCCGCGTTCTATTCCGCTTCAGTTAAGAGGCTAAGCATCCAAGCCAAACAAATCCAAGCTTACAAGCCCAGACGTTTGGCTCAAAGTCTCCTTAAAAGAAGTCGAAGTCAAACGTTTCTCCTGTCTCTTATACACATCTGACGCTG
>URBB01000018.1 GCA_900545835.1 uncultured Collinsella sp.
GCTCCGGTCTCGTGGGCTCGGAGATGTGTATAAGAGACAGCCCGGGGCCTTTTGGCCCCGGGCGCTGCCAGCGTGCCTAGCGCTTACGGATACCCCAGACCAGGGCACCGACACCGGCCATGGCAATAACAAATGCCATGAGCAGTGCGGCGGCCTGTTGGTCACCCGTGGTGGGCAGGAAACCCTTGACCGTCTTGACGATGTTCGTCACGGTCTTGGGCGTGCCGGGGTCGGGCGTCGGCACGGGCGTCTCGGGCTTCTTGTACGTGTTGTTGAACACGATACCCTCGACGCTCTTGTCGCCCTTGGTAAAGGCAACGTTCGCCTTGAGGTTGCCCTCGCCGTCGTCGACCACGTTAACGGTCGCGGTAAAGACGGACTTGTCGTAGGTCATACCGGCCTCGTCACCCTTGACCTCGCTGATGGTGTAGACGTACGTACCGGGCTCGTCGCACTCGAGCTTGTCGAAGTTGATCTTGCCGTCGGCATCGTTGGTAACCGTAGACTCGATGTTCTCGCCAACGAGCTTAAAGCTAAACTCGTCCTTCTTGAGCTCGCGTCCCTCGAGCACCTTGACCGCGCCGATGGAAACCTGCGTGGGCATGGCGTGATACTTGTTGGTAAAGCCAGCCGACTCGGTAGTTCCCTCGAGCTTGTGCGTCGCGGTCAGCGTGCCGTCACCATTGTCGGAGACGGTGGTCACGACGGTGTAGGTCGTGCCGTCATAGGTGACGCCCTTGTACAGGCCGAGCGCGTTGGGGCAAGCCTCGCGCAGCGTGTACGTGTGCGTACCGGGTGCCTCGTAGCGGATCGGGCTCAGCGTAACGTTACCGTTGACGTCGTTGGTACCGCTAGCGACAGCCGCACCGTCCTCGAGCAGCTCAAACGTGAACTCGCCAGCTGCAAGGTCGCGGCCGGTCAGACGCTTGACCGTCTTGACCTGATCGGTCACGGAAGAATCGGTGGGCGCCACGCCGTAGGTGTTGGTGAACGTGAAGGCCGCACCGTCGTCGCCGTTGCGCACGACACTTAGGTGTCCGGCACCGTCATCAGTCACGGTGTAGGAGACCTTGCGCGTGGCGTTGGCGTCGTTGGTCACGCCAGGGGCGCTACCGGACTCGGTCACCGTGTAGGTAAAGGTGTGCGAGCGCGGGGCGGTGGGGGCTGCGGGCTCGGACTCGTCGCCGGGCTCGTCAGCGTTGGCATCAGCGTCGGCGTCGGCCTCTGCCTCGTCAGCATCGACGTCGTCAGCTTCGTCTGCCTCGGCCTTATCGGTCGCATCGTCCGTCACGCCCAGAGCGCGGTTGAGGTCCTCGAGCGTAAAGTGGATCTTGCCAAAGTCCACGTTACCGACTGCGTCGTTGGTTACGGTCGTGCGCTCGGGCATCGGGGCACCTGCCTCGTCGGCGGTCACGGTAAAGGTGAACTTACCCGTGATGTCGGCCGGGGTCAGGCCCTCGGCAACCTGGAGCTTCTTAGTACCGGTGAGCGCAGCATCCACGGCGTCGGCGCCGTAGACGTTCTCGAACAAGGGCTCGACGCCGCCGTAGTCGACCGTCGCCGTCAGGGTACCGTCACCGTTGTCGACGACGATAACCTTAAAGCCAAAGCTCCACGTTGTAGCGGAAACGCCATTCGGCAGCCCGAATAAATCTTCGTAGGCCGTGTAGTTAATGGTCCAGGCGAGCTTACCGTCCTTATCGGTACGATAAGCAAGCCCAGCAGCCTCAAGATTAGCAAGCATCTTAGTGTCGTAGTGCAGCGTATCAAAGCTCACGTGCCCGCCGATATTGGGCTTGAGGTTTTCGTATGCCACAAGCTCACCCTGATAGGCGATGCCGAACCAGAACTCGCCGTCGGCCATCGGGCGGCCGGTCAGAGTCTTGGTGGCAACGACCTGAGCGGCGGTGCCGCCAGGCGTGTTGGTCGTAGCGCTGTAACTGTTGTGGAACGGCACCAGGGCCTTCTCGACCTTGTTCTCGCCACTCTTGTGGACCGTCTCATGCGTGCCCTCGGGACCGCCGGAAACGATCGTCGTAGCAGTGAGCGTGCCGGCGGTGTCGTCGGCGATGGCGATCGTCACCGTGCGCACGGCGTCGTCGTAGGTGTAACCGGGCTGGACGTCGTTCTTCTCGGCCACGGTGTACGTAAAGGTCTTGCCGGCGTCAGCCTGCGTAAATATAACCTCATGACCAGCCAGAATGTCGATCAGTCCGACCGTTGCCTCTGCCGCTGCGGGGGACTTGAAGCTATTAGCCCCGGGCAGCAGACCGAGCGCGCGAGCCGAAGCGTCGTCAGCAGGTGTCACGGTAAAGGTGAACTGACCCTCGGTCATGGGGCGGCCATCCAGATACTTGCTGAGCCACAGACCGCCGGCAGCGGTGTAGTTAAGCTCAGTGCGGTACGTGTTGGTAAAGCGTCCGTTTTCCTTCTTGGTGACGTTGGCGGTCAGGCTGCCATCGCCGTTCTCGGTCACGGTCACTTCGGCGGTTGCGACATGCGCGTCATACGTCATGCCGACCGTGCTGCCCGCGTTCTCGCGAATCTCGTACTTATAGGTTCCGGCGGCAGCGTAGTGAATCTTGCCGAACTTGATGGCGGCAATGCCGTCCTTCGCGTCCTTCTTGCTCACGGTTACGGTTGCGGGATCGGGCAGTGGGGCGTCTTCGGGGGCGGTGATGGTAAAGCTGAACTCGTCCCCATCCGTCCAGTCGCGGCCGCTGATGACCTTGCTCAGGTCAAAGTCGAGCTCCGCATCGAGCGGGGCCACGCTGTAGGTGTTCTTGAAAGTCGCAGCCGTGGCGTCCTTCAGGACATGCTCGGCCTTGAGGGTGCCGTCGCCGTTGTCCGTGATGGTGGTCTCGATGGTGTACTTGGCGTCACTGTAGGTGATGCCCTTGCTGGTGGTTCCGCCCTTGATCTCGCGCAGCGTGTAGGCGTGCTTGCCGGGCTTGTCGTATGCGACCTTGCCCATCGTGATCGCGCCGTCGGCAGCGTTAGTGCCGGTAGCGACAACCTTATCGCCCTCGACGAGCTCGAAGGAGAACTCGCCTTCCTTGAGCTCACGCCCGGTCAGGACCTTGTTCGCGGTGATCTGGTCGGTGACGCTCGTCTCGACAGGCGTCACGTTATAGGTATTGGTGAACGTGAAGGCCGCATCACCGTCCGGCTTGCGGGATACGCGCAGATTCCCCTTGCCGTCATCGGTCACGGTGAAGGAAACCTCGCGCGACGGCTTAGCGTCGTTGGTCACGCCAGCGACCTCACCGGACTCGGTCACGGTGTAGGTAAAGGTGTGCTCGCGCTTCTCGGGCTTCTCACCCACAGCCTTGTTAAGGTCGTCGAGCGTAAAGGTAATCTTGCCAAAGTCGACCTTGCCGTCAATGTCGTTGTGCACGCTCGTGCTCGCAGGCATAGGTGCGCCCTCTTCACCGGTCACGGTAAAGGTGAACTTGCCGGTGATATCAGCCGGGGTCAGAGCGTCGTCAACCTGCAGATTCTTGATACCCGCAAGCGATGCCTCGGTAGCATTCGTGGTGTAGGCGTTCTTGAACTCGATGCTCTTGACGTCCTTGGCGTCCTTCAGCTCGTGCGTGGCAACCAGCTGGCCCTTGCCGTTATCGGCGATGGTCGTCACGATGGTGTAGACCGCGTCATCGTAGTCAATACCGCCGGAGTTGCCCTTAACCTCATGCAGCTTGTAGGTGTGCTGGCCGATCTCGGTGTACTTGATGGCACTGAACGTCACCTTGCCGTCGGCAGCGTTCTTAACGGTCTCGATAAGCTCAGAGTCCTCATCCTTAATCTCGCGCAGCTCAAAGCTGAACTCACCGACCGTAAGGTCGCGCCCGGTCAGAGACTTGGTCACGGCAATCTGACTGGTTACGCTGGACTCAACAGGATTCGTAGCGTAGGCGTTCTTGAACTCGGTCTCACCCGAGGTCGCCTTCACGTCAGCGCTCAGTTCGCCCTTCTTATTGGGCTTCACCGTCACGGTGATCTCCGCGACGTTACCGCTGTAGGCGATGCCGTCAATCGTGGTCCCGGCGTGCTTTTCACTGACCTTGTAGACGTACGTGCCAGGTTCGGTGTATTCGACCGTGCCGAAGTCGATGACAGCCTTGCCCTTGTCGTCCAGGTCAGCCTTGCGCACGATCGCAGTCGTAGTCGTAGGCATCGGGGCGCCGTTCTCGGACGTCAGGCCAAACTCAAACGCGTCAGTATCCCTCCAGTCGCGGCCCTCGAGCACCTTGGTTAGACCAAAGCTGGCTTTGGTGTTCACCATTGCCGGCGTCATGTCATACGCAAAGCTGATCTTGCCGTTGTTGCCCAGGTAGGAATTGACATGCGTCGCGGCCGCCTTGGCGGACATGTTGTTCCACTTGGGGTTGAGAACGTCGGTCGCGGTGCCAGTGTTGTTGTCGTCCACACTCTCCTTGGTGGTGTGGAGCTCGTCGATAAAGGCTAGGCGCGCGGTTCCCACGCTAAACGAAAGGTTGCCGCCCTCGTCGGCAACAATAGCGCCGTCAAACTTCGCAGCGTCGCCGCCGATAAACTCGATGACGGTGGTGGCGGGCTTGGCCTCGCCGTTCTCGCCCTGCTCCTCAAACTCATCCTTGTAGTAATAGGTGCCGGTATCTGCCAGTGAATTCTTTGCGGGCTGTGTGCAGTCCTTGTCCGTGTAAATGGGAGTCTGCTTCTGGAAGTAGTAGTAGCGGTTGGTGTCGGCCGGCTCAAAGGTCGCAACCGTATCACCCAACGCACCACCGCTCCACTTGTTCGCGTAGAAGCTCACGGTCTTGGTGCCGTCAACGACAGTCGTATTATGCTCGATGTAGTCCTTGAGCCCCGTGACCTTCTCGGGCGTAAACAGGTTGTCAAGTGCGGCGCTCTTCACGCTCGAGGTATACTTCACCTGAATGGGCTTAACGTTGTCGACCGAAAGCTTGCCGTCTACGGTCTTAAAGTGGCTCAGCGGAATCAACGACGCAGGAATGTTAACCGTTACGATATCGCCCTTCTGGGGATTGTCAGCGCCAGCACGCTGCACGGTGATGAGCAGGTCTTTTGCCTTGCCGGTGAACTCGTATGTGTCGGTATTGGTTTCTTTGTTGAACGTCTTGCTCGCCTCGGTAAACGGCGTGCCGTTGATGACGACTTCGGTAAATCCGTCGACCTGCATAAAGTCGCCCAGCTCGTCGGTAAACGTAATGTAGCCGGACTTGGTCTCGTCGTAGCCCTTATGGATTTCGGTCGGATAAGGCGCCTCCGATGTGATGGCCTGTGAGATGTCGTCGAAGACCTTCTTGAGCTCTTCGGCGTTGGTCGCCGACTTGTAGTAGTCGGAGTTTTCCGCGCGTGTGCCAAGCTTGTCGCTCGCATACGACGTGGCATCGGGATAATTACTCGACACGGCGTGCATAAACTTGTTGACGTCGCTTGTCCCCTCTTTCGAGGGATCGTCAGCGGGGTCCGCTCCACTAAAGATGCCGATGGTATAAACGGTGGCTTTGCCATCCTTCATCTTCTTGGCAGCCGTCACGGCACCCTTGGCGACGTCAGAATCAAACTCGCTGAAGCTCGTTGGCTTGCCGTCGGTAAAGAACACAACGATCTTCTTGGCATCTGCGCGGCCAGAAGTGATATCCCCGGCCAGTTCCAGACCATAGTCGGCACGCGTGGCACCGCTTGGTTTGATTCCAGCAACTGTATCCTCAAGAACTTTCACGTTGCCGCCAGAGCAATCGGTCAAACCCTTCATCACCTGCGAGTTGTTGTACCAAAATTGCCCTTTCTTGTACTGGTCATTGCCGACCTTATTGGTCTTATCACCCGCAAACTTAACAATGGCAACCCTGTGCTGCCTATCGACACCCTCGATACCCTCGTTTTGCTTGGCAATGGTATTGATAAAGCTGTTCGCAGCGCTCTTCAGTGCATCGATACGCTTGGTGGAATCTCCGCCACCCATAGGATCATCCATCGAGCCAGAGGCATCCAGCACCATCACGATGTCAAGCGGCGTGGTGACCGTCACGGTTGAATTAGACGTCGAGGACATCGCCGAAAGCGTGGTCAAAAAGTCCGACTCTTCGTTTTCCTCGGTTGCCTTGACCGTCTTGTCGGTCCAGATTCGACCGACGTTTTGGGTCGTTACCTTATTGCCACCGTGGCCTGCCGCCCAGATTTCCCAGCGACCGCTGGTGTCGGGGTCGGCGACCTTTCCGGTCATTATCGGTCCGTCCATTCCTGTGCTGGACCTGGCGTTGGCCTCGGGCAGCATGGCGAATGCTGCGGCTGGCAACACCAGCACTACGGCCAGTATCACCGCCAAGAGACCCCTCGTGTACTTACCCATCGTGTCTCCCTTCTCGCGGTCTCAGACCTTGCATCAGCCTAAAGTTACGGAATGAGACACAATTAGGGCAGGTGACACATGTTCCAGATTCGGTTTTGAGCGTGAGACAAATGTCTCACCAAAGTTGAGACACGGCGTTTTCGCAGGAAAACAGGTGCGACTCGGAGCCATCAGGCAAAAATGACCCACTTTCCTCCGTCCTTGGGGGATCAGGAGCTGTTACTGGTATGGTGCCATTTCAAAACTATGCCGGATTACGGGGCAAAAGTCGGGGCCCTCATCCATACCCTCATTTTTTGAAAAACGGCAGGCTATCTACCTGCGGTTTTGTTTTTGCGATTTTCTGTATGGTCGGAGATTCGCTATCCAGCCCCGTAATCCGGCATAGTTTTGTTCGTGGCGGCCCAACCGCGCGTTTAAGCGCGGGGCCGATGGGGCATTTTTGCCCCACCGGCCCTATTCCAGCGCTATTCCGGCTTGGTTTCTACTGTGGGAGTCTTGTCCGCTGCGACTGGGGTGCGGGCGGTGTCCATAGTCAGGCAGTGCTTGGGGCAGCTCTCGATGCACTCACCGCACACCACGCAGGCATACGGGTCGATCGACCACGTTCCACCCTTGCGATCGACTGCGAGCGCGCCCGCCGGACAGCGACGCGCACACATGCCGCAGCAGATACACACGTCCATGTCGTTGACGATATGCCCGCGCAAGCGCTCGGGCGCCGCGAGCTTCTCCTGCGGATAGCACACCGTAACCGGCTGCTTGACCATAGAGCCCAAGGCTGTCTTGGCAAATGTCAGCAAACTCATGCCGCGCCTACCTTTCCGTGCAGCTAATGCAGGGGTCGATGGTCAGGATAATCATGGGAACGTTGGCAAGGAGTACGCCCTGCAGCGCATGCGTCAGACCCGCCAAGTTCTGCGACGTCGGCGTGCGCACGCGGAAACGGTCCAGGTTCTTGGTGCCGTTGCCGCGCACATAGTAATACGCCTCGCCGCGCGGCTGCTCAATCACAACCTCGCCGCGCGCGCCGTCGGCCGGTGTGAGCTTGGTACGCCCGCCGATGCCGTCGTGCGGAATCTTGCCGACAAGCTCCTTGATAATGTCCATGGCCTGCGTGACCTCGGCGCAACGCACCTGGCAGCGGGCATAGCAGTCGCCATCGGTAGCAACGATGGGCTCAAATGCAGCCAGGTCCGCATAGGCACCGTCACCGAACATGCGCACGTCGTAGTCCACGCCCGAGGCGCGACCGAACGGGCCGACCATCGAAAGCTCCAGCGCGTCTTTCTTGCTGATCACGCCCACGCCATGCAGGCGCTCGCCGCAGCTGTTGTCGTCCAAAAACGTATGCACCAGGGCCTCGTAGTCGGGGCGCATGGCGTCGAGCGTCTGGACAATGCCCTCCAGCTCGGAGTCCTCAATGTCGTGTTTAAGGCCGCCGATCTCGTTAATCGACAGAATCACGCGCCCGCCGCAAGTGCTCTCAAAGATCTTGAGAATCTGCTCGCGCAGGGTCCATGACCGATAGAACAGCGCCTCAAAGCCAAAGGCGTCGGCGAGCAGGCCCAGCCACAGCAGATGCGAGTGGATGCGCGAAAGCTCGTGCAAAACGGTGCGGATATACTGCACGCGGCCGGGCACCTCGATGTCGAGCATGCGCTCGCAGGCACTGGCATAGCCGCAGCTGTGGCCCACGGCGCAAATGCCGCAGATGCGCTCGGCGATGTAGCCAAACTGGTGCATATCACGCTTTTCGGTGAGCTTCTCGAGTCCGCGGTGCACAAAGCCGATCTGCGGAATTGCCTCGATGACGCAGTCGTCCTCGATCACCAGGTCCAGATGAAGCGGCTCGGGCAGCACCGGGTGCTGCGGGCCAAACGGAATGACGGAGCGATGTGCCATGGGCCTTACGCCTCCTTTTTCTGCTTGTCGCGGGCGGCCTTGGCGGCAAGCGCCGCGCGGACCTTGGCCGCTTTCTCGGGATCCATGGCGGCGAGCTTTGCCTCCATCTCGGCGGCCTTGAGCGCGGCCTTCGCAGCGGCATCGTCATGCTGGGCATCGGAGCCGGCAGCCGCAGCGGGCTGAGCGACGGCAGCGCCCGCAGCGCCCTCCCCTGCAGCAGCCGCAGCGGCGGCCTTTTCGGCCGCGGCCTTGCGCGCCTTGGCCTCGGCAGCGGCACGGACCTTCATGGCTTTCTCGCGCGCGGCCTTCACCTCGGGCGTGATGACGCTCATGGGCTCGGCAGTCGAAACCTGGTAGAAAAAGCCCTTAAAGTCGACCTGCATGTCGGTGATGGCAAGGCCAAACAGGTCGTGGGCCTCATTTTCAAACGGGAACACCGCGGGGTAATACGAGCTGATGGACGGAACCTCCTGGTACTGGTCGATGCCCTCAACCACCAGGTTCTCAATCGCATAGCTGCCGTCCTGCGCAATATGCTCCTGAGCAGCACGAACGTTGATAAACGTATAGACCAAGCGATACGAGCCGTCGTCGACGTTGCGTTCAGCGTGCATTTGCACAAAGCGCGCGCCGACGCCCTTAAGCGCCTGGACATGCGACAGGAGCTCTTCGATCCCGACGGTGGTATAGATAGCCTTTTGCATTACTCGGCCTCCCTTGCAGCGGCGGGCGTCTCAGCAGGTGCGTCGCCAGCGGCGGTCGCGTCGCCGGCCTCCGCAGCAGCCACAAACCCGTCCTCGCCCAGCTCAACGCCACCGTCCCAGGCAGCGGCGCCGCCCACGGTGAGCGGGTCGCCGCCGGCGCGCATCACGGCCTCCTTCTGGTCCAGGATGCCGCACGCCTCCACGATGGCATCGATCACCGTCTCGGGGCGAATGGCGCACCCGGGCGCGTACACGTCCACGGGAATCGCACGGTCCACGCCGCCGATCACGTTGTAGGCATCGCGGAACACGCCGCCCGAACACGCGCAGATGCCGCACGCCACCACGCACTTGGGCTCGAGCATCTGGTTGTAGATCTGGCGCACGACGGGCAGGTTCTGGGCATTGACCGAGCCTGTCACCAAAAAGATATCCGCATGCTTGGGGTTGCCGGTGTTGACCACGCCAAAGCGCTCCGCATCAAACAGTGGGGTAAGCGAGGCCAGCACCTCGATATCGCATCCGTTGCAGCTCGAACCGTCGTAATGAATAACCCACGGCGAGCGCGACATTTTATGATCCATGGATGCCGCCTCCTAAATAAATACGTCGACGAGGATGGGCATAAGGTTGAGCAGGCCAAACACCAGCGCCACGCCCCATCCGAGCCTAAAGCAGCTGCGCCAGGTGCTGCGTGCGAAGGTGTTGTCGATCAGGACCTCGACAAAATACGTCGCGGCCATCACGACCAGGGCTACGACCCAGCTCACGGGGTTGTCCCAGACAAAGAACATGCCCACCCACATCAAAAACAGCACGGTCTCGCACCAGTGCATAAGGGTCATCTTGGCCAGCGTGCCGCCGCTCATCTCGGTGGCGACGCCCTGGACGATCTCCTGATGCGCATGATGCGAGTACGAAAGGTCAAACGGCGACTTGCGCAGCTTGATGGTAAGCACCGCGAGCAACGCGAGAAAAATGGGTGCGCTGTACACGATGATGGGGGCCGACTGCCCCGTCACGGCGATGGAATCGAAGCTGTCGGTGGCAAGGTACAGGCCCACGCTCATCAGCAAAACGGCGGGCTCGTAACTCATGACCTGCAGCAGCTCGCGGTCGGCGCCAACCTGGGCAAACGGGCTTTGCGTCGAGGCGGACGCCAGCACCACAAAGATCGCGGCGAGCGTCACCATAAAGGCGCACAGCAGCGTGTTGGAGCCCGATACAAAGATGCCGCCGCCTACCACGGTAAAGATGAGCGCGCACGCCATATAGGTGTCGTCCATGGTGTTTACGCTGGCGGGGGCCTTGCGCAGCAGCTTGGCCACATCGTAGAAGGGCTGCAGCAGACGCGGACCCACACGGCCCTGCATACGGGCCGAAAGCTTGCGGTCAAGACCGTCAATCAAACCGCCCACAAGCGGCGCAATCAAGGCAAACGCCACGGTACCAATAAAGATGCCCACGACGCCCGAACCTTCAAAATACTTGCCGCGCAACACCGAGGGCGCGCTCATGGCAAGTCTCTCGGGCCCAATCCACGCGCAACACAGCAGCGCAAACAAGATAATGCTGCAGCACACGACGCTACCCACGGGGCTAATACGCTTCTCGCCAAGGGCGTCCTCCGAGTACCAATTGCGCTTTTCGGCCTTCACCTCGTGTCCCATCGAGCCGCGGAAATGGCGATATTTGTCGGTTCCCACGCCCGAAAGGTACACGTTGACGTGCGGCTTATTGCTCACGCGGAACGACGTCAGCAGCACCACGGCGATAAAAGCCACGATAACCACCATCAGATACATGGCGTCCTTGCCGATAACGTACGGCACGCGGCCAAACACCATGGCCAAGTAAGGCGACACCAGACCGCTCGAGATAACCGGGAACGCCACGCAGCACAGAATCAGCAGCGCGGCGATGGTGTTGAGCGCCATCCATTCGGTCTTATGGACATTGACCTCAACGTTTTGAGCCGTGGGGTCGACGCCCGAAAGCTTGGCAAGCCACTTGCCCCAGAAGTAAAACGTCGCGGCCGAGCCAAAGGCCAGCACCATGATCATGAGCACGTTGCCGGTCTGCGCAAACGCCACCAGGGCGCCCCACTTGGACACGAGCATGCCAAACGGCGCCACAAACATGCCCATGATGCCCAGCATCATCAGGCGCGTCAGGTGCGGCATGCGGCTGAACATACCGTCCATGTCCTCGATATTGCGGCTGCCGATATGATGCTCGGCCGTGCCCACGCACAGGAACAGCAGCGACTTTGCCACCGTGTGGAACAGGATCAGGAAGATGGCCGCCCATACGGCCTCGGGCGCACCGACGCCCAGGCAGGCACTGATGAGGCCCAAGTTGGAAATGGTGGAGTACGCGAGCACGCGCTTGGCGTTGCTCTGCGAGATGGCCATGAGGGCAGCGAGCAAAAACGTGATGGCACCCACACTCGTGACCATAAAGCCGGTCACGGGATAGATGGCATAGAGCGGGCTCAGCTTGACCATCAGAAACACGCCGGCTTTGACCATGGTTGACGAGTGCAGCAGGGCGCTCGTGGGGGTGGGGGCAACCATGGCACCGAGCAGCCAGGTATGGAACGGCATCTGCGCGGCCTTGGTGAGTGCGGCGAGCGACAGCAGGATGACCGGCATCACCAGCAGCGCGGATTGCGCGGTTCCGGCGCCGGAAAGCTCGATCATGCCCGAGATGGTCAGCGGCATGCCGTTAACGTGCAGGTACATGAGTCCGGCCAAAAACGCGATGCCGCCCATCATGTTGAGGATGATCTGGGTGAAGGCGTTTTTAATGGCCTCGGGCGTGCGCGTATAGCCAATCATAAGGAACGAGCACACGGTGGTGATTTCCCAGCCGCAGAATAGCCACTCAAGGTTGTCGCTCGTCACGATGACGAACATGGCCGAGAGGAACAGGAACATGAGCGCCAGGAACTGCGGGCGACGGTCGGGCGCGGTCTGCCCGCGCAGCGCGGCCTCGTGCTCGTCATGGGCCTGGAAATCCTTCATGTAGCCCAGGGCATACACGCAGATTAGACTGCCGACGATGCCGACGGCGAGAACCATGATCACGCTCATGTAGTCCAGGTAGAGCGGCGTCGCCGTGACGGCTTCGGCCGCGGGCAGCGTCATGGCTGCAAAGGCGAGCGAGCCCACCAGCTGGACTATGCCGAGCACCGTGGTGAGCGCGTTCCTATATTTGTACGCGTTGTACAGGATGACGGCGCACAGGATGACATCGATGACGGAGCTGATGATCGAGAGCACGTGCGAGGTGCCGGGGGCGACCTCAAAGCTCTGCGGACCCGTGCAAAAAAACATGACGGCGACTACAACTGTCACCGCCATAATAATGCCGGAACCTATGAGCCCCACCGCATCGCGGGCGCGGTCACCGCGCACGAGCAGCATGCCCAGCGCCGGTACCAGCGGAAACAGGGTAAGGAAATACAGTAGCGTCATACCATCACTCCCCCATGCAAAAACGCTGCAATTGTTTAACGTTATAGCTCAATTGAGGAGTAGCGGCGGCAGGTTTTCGGTCAATTGGGGAGTTTTAGGCGTACGGGGTAAGGAGTCTGTCCTCATTGGAGTAGAGGGGCAACGTTTCCTTACCGCGGCGACAGGCGCGCGGGCCGCTGCGCGGTTTATTGGCCACGTTGGAGAATGTCCCGATAGGCTCGCACCGGTCCAAAAAGTTGGCGCGGCAAGAAAAATGCGCCCCTGTGGGCGCACCATCCCGTTTGCTATTTCGCCTTTTTAACGCGCGGCTTGCGACCGCGCGGCTTATCGACCAGTGCGGACTCACCGCTCTCGCGGTACTGACGGCACCAAGCCTTGACCGAAGACTCGCTGGGAATCTTGTGCTTGATCATGGCCTCGCGAACCGTTAAGCCGTTTTCCAAGCGGTCCTTGACCACGGCGAGCTTAACTTCGTACGAATAGGTGTGATGATGCGAACCGGCGTTGAGAACGGCGTCGGCACCGCCCACAGCATACGCGCGGGCCCACTGACGAGCTGTGGCCTGGGGAATGCCAAGCTCCGCGGCGAGGGCGCGATGGCCGACCCCCTCTTGGAGGATCTCGACGGCGCGCTGCCTAACCTCGGGCGCATGCGTGCGAGTCCTAGTTGCTTCCGACATACCTGCCACTTCTTAGCCTTAACCGTTAATCTGCTTTCTTACGTGCAAGTTAGATAGTAGCATTTTACTGTTTGCTCAAAGCAGTTAATTAAAATAGACGCGGCGTTATCTGGGCATTTGGCACCAAATTACGACATTTCTTTATCGATTATTTACGCTGGTAGCTGACTCGCAGCTAATCGTCATTCGCTTGTCAACAAAATTGACATCTCTTTATGTCCTTTGGTATAGAGGATATAGTTATTAACCCCTCCCACAATAATTTTGAGTGATCTGCAATGCAGTAGACGTCCTCACTCCTCATGATTACCGCGCATTGCCATCCACTGGAGCAAAACAAAAAGGGCGGGACCTGCTGCGCTTGCAGGCCCCGCACCGGTTGACACCCGACGGGACACAGCCGGGCGAGACGGATCCGTGCTACCGCCCCGCCTGGCCGCGATGTCCAACTACAGCTCGTTGGCCGCGTGATACGCCGTGCGAATGGCGCTCGCAATGTCGGCGGTGCGCTCGCCCGAGCAGTCGCCCACGCAGGTCACGGGCACCGTCACGCCATCCAGGTCAAACGCGTTGGCCTTGGAGCCCACGGCCATCACCACGTAATCGCAGGCGATCTTCACCGGCTCCTCGGCGCCGTCCTCGGTGGTGCGAACAGCCTCCACGCCCTCGTCGGTAATGGCGGTCAGGCGGGTCTTAACATGCTGCTCCACGTTGTGCTCTGCAAAGTCGCTCATAATCAGCGGCAGAATGGTCTCGGACTCGCCCGCGGCAATCTTGTCGAGCATCTCCACGATCGCCACCTCGCAGCCGTGCTGCAGCAGGTACTCGGCAGTCTCGGTGCCCACCAGGCCGCCGCCAATGACGGCGACGCGGCCGCTGAGCTCCACCTTGCCGGCCAGCACGTCCCAGCTCGAGACGACCTTCTCCGAATCGGCACCCGGAACGGGGATGACCACGTCGTGTGCGCCCACGGCCACAATCGCAGCGTCGGCGGCGTTGAGGTCCTCAGCGGTAGCGGCATGGTTGAGCTCGACCTTCACGCCCAGGCCGGGCAGAATCTTCTCGTAGTACTCGACCGAGCGCATGATCTCGCCCTTGCGCGGAGGCGCGGCCGCCAGCACAATCTGGCCGCCCAGATGATCGCTCGCCTCGTAGACGGTCACGTCGTAGCCGCGCTTGGCCGCCACGCGCGCGGCCTCCAGACCGGCGATGCCGCCGCCCACCACGGCGATCTTCTTGTCGCCCTCGCCCGGCTTAATGGCGATGGTTGCCTCATCGCCGTTCTCGGCATTGAGCACGCACGAGATGTACTTGCGGTTTTGAATCGCATCGACGCAGCCCTTGTTGCAGTTGAGGCACTCGCGGATGGGCTCACCCGTGGCGGCCTTCAGCGCAATGTCGGGGTCGCACATGAGCGAGCGGCCATAGGCGATGATGTCGGCGGCGCCGTCTTCCAGAATCTTCTCGCCGGCCTCAACCGAGACAACGCGGCCGACGGTTGCCACCGGCACGGAGACCAGGGCCTTGACGCGCTCGGCCACGGGCAGCGTCCAGTTGTAGGGCATGGCGCCCATGGGCGGAATGGTGTCGCCCATGTTGCCGGTGTGGTTGGCCTGTGCGACCTGAATCATATCGATGCCCGTACCCTCGAGCAGCTTGGCGAACTCGCAGGCCTCGTCGGGCTGCAGGCCACCCTTGCCGCGCGGCGTGCCGTCGGGGTTCTCCATGATCACGGGGAGCTTGTACTCCACCATCAGCTGCGGCGCGGCCTCCTTAATGGCGGCGACGACCTCCAGCGCGTAGCGAACGCGGTTCTCGAACGAACCACCGTACTCGTCGGTGCGCTGGTTGAGGATGGCCGAGCACAGCGAACCCACCAGGCGGTCGCCGTGGACCTCGATAGCGTCGATCCCGGCCTGCTGTGCGCGAGCGGCCGAGGCAGCGATGGCCTCCTTGATCTGGGTGAGCTGCTCTACGCTCGCCTCGTTCACAAAGTGCTGCATGTCGTGATGCAGCTTGGCGTAGGCCTGGTTGCGGATCTCGTTGGACTCGGCCATCTTGGCGGCAAAGGTCTCCTCGTCGCCGGCGGCCTTGGCCTCCTGCGCGGCCTTGGCGGCGGCCATGGATCCCATGACCATGCGGCCGACACCGGGCACATCGTACTCGGGGTGGAACAGCTGCAGCGCGACCTTGGCGCCGTGCTTGTGGACGGCGTCGGCCAGCGCCTTAAACGTGGGGATCTGGGCGTCGGTTGCCAGCTTGGGCGTGGGGCTTGCGGTCATGACGGGAGCGACGTCGCCGATGACGATGTAGCTCACGCCGCCACGGGCCAAGCGCTCGTAAAAAGCCAGGCTGCGCTCGCCGATGGAACCGTCACGCTCCTCGTAGCCGGTGGTCAGCGGCGGAAACATAATGCGGTTCTTGAGCTCAAGGGGGCCAACCGTAATGGGCTGGAGCAGCTTGGATGCAGGTGTGGTCATGGACATTCCTCTCTTGTAGGCGCGGCGGCGATGATGCCGCGTAGTTATCTAGAGGATATGGCATGGGAATACAGCAGCGCAACGGAAATCGGCGGACAGCAGGTAGCGGCAGGTGGATGGGGATGGGCGGGGCGGCCCGTCGGTTTATCTCAATCTGTAACAGTTACGCGACAAAACCGGGTCTTACTGTTACAGATCGAGACATTCCTCTCGGCCCATCCTCAACAATCTAGATCTGTAACAGCTAGGCCCACTTTTGACCCCTACCTGTTACAGATCGAGACAAACCAAACCCGCCTGCTAGAAAATCTCAATCTGTAACGGTTACTCGGCAAAAACCGTCCCTCGTGTTACAGATTTAGACAAACACGACCAAGCCCACCGGTATATCTCGATCTGTAACACCTAGCCGCCCAAATCGGGTCTAGATGTTACAGATCGAGATTTTGTTTGAGAGGCCGAGAATTGGATCGAAAACACGGTCCCGAAATAACAAAAAAGCTCGCCGGCTAGGCCGACGAGCTGCAAGTTCTTGGTCGCGGGGGCAGGATTTGAACCTACGACCTCCGGGTTATGAGCCCGGCGAGCTACCAGACTGCTCCACCCCGCAATGTCTGGGCGCTTCATGTGCGCAAGAAAGAATATTACGCGGGAGTTCGGTAAGCGGCAAGGAAAATCTCGTAGAGCATAATTCCTTCATATTTAAAACCCCTCAGCCCCTATCACCGTAAACGAATCGCAGCCGAGCGCCGTCGGCGGCGCGTATACAATGGTGCGCGTCCTTTTATGCCAACACTGGGAGTAGACATGCTGCTCGCTATCGATATGGGAAACACGCAGACGGCCATGGGCCTGTTTGACGGAGACGAGCTGGTGCAGTCGTGGCGTATGCCCACCGACCGCTCCTATACCGCCGACGAGATCCACGTGCGCCTGATGGGTTTCTTTAAGATGTACGGCCTTTCGCTCGATGCGGTCGACGCAATCGCCTTTGCGGGCGTGGTGCCGCAGCTCTCGCGCGAGTGGCACGCCGTGGCCGACCGCATTGCCGCGGACGCCATCGTCATCGGGCCGCAGACGGCCGCGGTGACCAAGCTGCGCGCGGCGCGCCCCCAGGCCGTAGGTGCCGATCGCGTCGCCAACGCCGTTGCGGCCGAGACTTTCTACGGCGCGCCGGCAATCGTGGTGGACTTTGGCACCGCGACCAATATCGACGTCATCGATGAGGACGGTTATTACATTGGCGGAGCGATCGCGCCGGGCATCCGCATCTCCATGGACGCGCTTGCCGCCCGTGCCGCCAAGCTCGCCAGCGTGCCGCTCGAGGCGCCCGAGCACGCCATCGGCCGCGATACCGAGGAGTGCATCAAGGTCGGCGCCGTAACGGGCGCCGCCGCCATGGCTGAGGGCCTGGTCGCGCGCATGAAGCGCGAGCTGGGCCGCGAGGATGCCACCGTTATCGCCACGGGCGGTCTCGCCAGCATCGTCGCCGATTCGACCGATGCCTTCGACGTGGTCGACGGACAACTCACCATCAAGGGTATCTGCGAAATCTACCGCCGCATGCAGGAGCTGGGATAGAGCAGGGGCTTAAGTCGAGCACGGGCGCGAGCGGCGAACTAAGCAATGCATTGGTCCTATTCCTCAAAATCGAAAATTTTTCAGTTTTGAGGAATAGGCTTTCCGCTACGCCTCGCCGCACAACCACCTCGCCAGGTCCACGATCTGCACTCCGTCGCGATCCGTGGCCTCGTGATGCGTGCGGGCGAGAATCATCTTGGGATACGCATCGCCAATGCTCAGCAGTGGCGAAATCTCGCGTTCAAATGTCTTATCCGAGCTGATGTCGTCGCTCACCTGAATGTAGAGTTTCTCGCTCCGCTTGATTGCTACAAAGTCTATTTCCTTTTTATAGAGCACGCCGACGTATACCTCGTATCCGCGACGCAGCAGCTCGATTGCCACCATGTTCTCGTATACGCGTCCCCAATCCATATCACGTGTACCAAGAAGCGCATATTTAAACGCATGGTCCGCCAGATAGTACTTCTCGCCGCTCTTAAGGTATTTTTTGCCGCGAATGTCGTACCGACGAACTTTATAGAAGGCAAACGCATCGCACAGGTACCCCATGTACGTGCCGACCGTCTTGTTCGTAATCTTTAGCCCATCCGCATTTAATGCATCAGTAATGTTGCGTGCCGACGTAATGTTGGAAACGTTGTCCATCATGTAATCGGCAATGCGCAGCAGCGCCGATTCGTTTCTCACGTTATGCCGCTGCACGATATCTCTCACAATGAGCGTCTTAAAGACGTTGGAGAGATATTGATAGCGCTGCTCCTGCAGTGGATAAGGGTAAGAGCCGGACATACCGCCGGTTCTCGTGTACTCATCGAAGTCGCGGTCGACCTCGCCCTCGTCGCCATAGAGACGATACTCCTCAAACGAGAATGGGAAAACCTCGATCTCGAACGTACGCCCCGTAAAGAGCGTCGACAGATCGCTCGACAGCAAAAAGGCATTCGATCCGGTAATGAATATGTCGTACTGCTCGGATGCGTGGAGGCTGTTGATCGCACGCTCAAAACCGTCGCACATCTGAACTTCATCGATAAGCAGAAAGTTTTGTTTGCCGGACACTCGATGCTCTTTTACATAGGCGAGCAGCGCGTGATACTCGAGCAGATTCTCGAACTCATCGAGGTTGTAGTTGATATGGATGACATTCGAATTGGACAGATTTGCCTCCACGTAATCGCGGAGGGCCTCGAGCAATTTTGATTTACCGCTACGACGGATGCCCGTGATGACCTTGATGTCCGGCACGCCAATAAGGCTCGTCAACGTGTCCATATATGACGTTCTATTGATGAGTTTCATTGGGGCCTCCTCGCGGTCTTTTATCGCTATTCCTCAAAATTGAAAAATTTTCAGTTTTGAGGAATAGGCTCTATAGCGAATATACCTCGCGAAAGACCGAGCTGCCTTAATCCTATTCCTCAAAAACGAAAATTTTTCAGTTTTGAGGAATAGGGCGCTGGCAACCCATTCCCCAGATAGGCGAAACCCTCCCCGGCACAGGCCGAGGAGGGTCTTGTTGTCATGTCTATCTTTGGGCGCGAACGCCCCGCGCTACAGCCCGCGAATTCGTACGGCCTCGGGCGGAAACTCCTGCTCGCCGGCATCGGTCTTAATGGTCGCGCGGCCCCAGATGTCCAGGCCTGCAAACACACCGACCGCAAGCGGCAGGCCGTTGGGCGACACCGCCGCAACTTGGCGGCCCAGCAGCGGCACCATGTCGAAGTACTCGCCCAGCACGGGAGCCAGCGGCCCTGCGGCGCCTTGCGGCGTGTTGGCAACAACCGCCCAAGCGTCCACGCGGGCCAGCACGGCGGCGGCCAGCGTCTCGACCAGCGCTTCGTCAGCCACGTCCACACCAAGCTCGCCCAGCGCCGAACGCTCAATATCCACCGTCACGGCACCGAACATGCCCGCAGCAGCGGCACCGCCGTTCACGGCAACACGCGCGAGCGACGTCTCAAACGCAGGCGCACCGCACACGATATCGCTCGGCCACTGGATACCCACCTTACCGGCAAGGCCCAACCCCGGCGTCGAAGCCGTGCCCACGAGCGCGTCCATCATGCCCATCGCAGCCACAAACGGCAGGCCGTGGAAGGCATGCATGTTCACGTCCGGGCGCACGATCAGCGAAAACGTCAGCGAAGCATCGCCCGCGCTCCAAGCGCACCAGCCCGCGGACGCACCCTCGCGGCCCGCGTCGCGCGCGGCGTCAAGCTCGGTACCGGCGGCAACAGCATTCATCTCGATCATCTACATACGCCCCAATTCGCCCACGATATGGCCCACGCGGTCCTCGGGCTCCTTGACCTCGACACCGTTGTAGCGGAAGAACCGCGCCGGGTCGTGCATCAGGTCCTCGAGCGGCACCAGCACAAAGTCGCGTTCGCCGATCAGCGGATGCGGCAGGCGCAGCTTTTTGCCGCCGTGGGTCTCGCCGTCCATCCACAGCAGGTCCAGGTCGATGGTGCGCGGACCGTTGGCCTTGGCCTTTTTGGAGCGGTCGCGCCCCAACTCGGCCTCGATCTTCATGAGCTCGTCGAGCAGCACCAACGGCGCCAGCTCGGTCTTGATCTCGATGACGGCGTTGGCAAACGCGTCCTGGCGCGTTTCGTAGGCCGGCTCGCTCTCGTAAATCTTGGAGGAGTTAGACACGCAGGTAAGTGGAATCTCGGCGATCATCTCACGTGCGGCGCGGATGTTGTCGCAGCGATGCCCCAGGTTGGAGCCCACGGCCACAAACGCGCGGCGCGGCTGCGGCTTGGCAACCGCCCAGTAACCGTTCAGGAACTGCGCAAAACCCGCGGCGTCGTGCACGCGCACGATGTTGGCACCGGCCTGGATGGCGCCCAGGCACACGCCAAACGTGGCGGCATCGCGCGCGGCGGCCTCGGTCACGCCCGAGATAGCGCCCACAAAGCGCTTGCGCGACACGGCGCACATGAGCGGATAGCCCAGTGACGCCATCTTGGCAGTCTCGCGCTGGATGACGATATCCTCGTTAGCCGACTTACCAAAGCCCGGGCCAGGATCGATGCAGATGCGGTCGCGCGACACGCCGGCATGGATGAGTGTGCGGGCCTGGTCGGACAGAAAGCCCATAACGCGGCGCATGATGGGCGCCGAATCGGGCAGGGTGAAGCGGCGGAGCTGCGAGGTGGGCACGTAGGCTTCCTCGCGGCGGGCGCTGCGGCGCATCATGGCTGCCAGGTGGTCATTGGACTCCGATGCGACCTCGGTGGCTGCGGGCGCGGCCTCGGGCGCGGGCGCGACGGTCTCGGCGGCAGCAGCCTGCTCGGCGGCCGGCGTCTCCTGCCCCAGCTCGGTTGCAGGCTCGGACGTGGGCTCCGGCTCGCCAAACGGCAGTGAGGGCTGTACCACACCGCCCGGAAGCTTGGCCTCAACCTTGGGCTCGCCCAGCAACTTGCCGCGACGGCGACGGGCCGGCTTCTCGGCCTCGCGCGCGGCCTCGGCAGCCGCTTCGCGTGCCTTCTCGGCAACAAACGCCGCAGCCGAGGTATCGAGCTGCACCGTTGCGTGCGTGCGGGCGGGCGCGGCGACCTCGCCGGCATGCATCACGATGACGCCGCAGGTGCTCGTCTTAACAAACTCGACCATCTTGGGATCGGTGAAGCCGGTCACGTCGTTGACGATCGAGGCGCCGCAGCGCACGGCCGCCTTGGCAACCGCTACATGACGCGTGTCGATCGAGACGATGGCGCCCTCCTTGGCCAGCGCGCGCACCACGGGCAGCACGCGGCGCGCTTCCTCATCGGGGTTGACCGGGGTAAAACCAGGGCGCGTGGACTCGCCGCCCACGTCGATGATGTCGGCGCCGGCATCGAGCATCGCCAGGCCGTACTCGATGGCGGCATCGGGGTCGAAGTGCTCCCCGCCGTCGCTAAACGAATCGGGCGTCACGTTGAGGACGCCCATGATGCGCGGACGGTCAAAGCTGAGCTCGTACTTTCCGCACCGCCATGTCTTGCTGTCGTTCGCCATGAACATCCTCCTAAAATGCCCACGCCGCCGAGCTTGGGGAGCTGGCGGCGGGGTCGCTTTGCACTCAGTCTTTCTATTGTATCCGCGCGCGCGGGCTAGAACGCAAACGCGGCCGCGATGTCGCAAGAAATCAGCAGGTCGGCATTTGCATCCTGATCGGTGGGAGCAAGGTTGCATATGGCCAGCGTATCGCCGGTAAAGTAACGCGTAAGGCCTGCCGCCGGATACACCACGAGCGAGGTCCCACCCACAATGAGGGCATCGGCCGCGGCGATGGCGGCAACGGCACCGGTCAGCACATGCTCGTCGAGTGGCTCCTCGTAGAGCACTACATCGGGCTTGATGCGGCCGCCGCACGCGGGGCACGCGGGCACGCCCGCGGCATCCTCGTGCTCGCGCGAGCAGATCCACTCGGCGCTATAGACCGCGCCGCACGACTGGCAAATGTTGCGATGGACCGATCCGTGCAACTCAAACACGCGCTGTGAGCCGGCCATCTGATGCAGGCCGTCGATGTTTTGCGTCACCACGGCGTCGAGCTTGCCGGCGCGCTCCAGCTCGGCCAGCTTGGTGTGGCAGCGGTTGGGCTTGGCGCCAAGCGCAATCATCTTGGTGCGGTAGAAGTCGAAGAACTCGGCCGGATGCGCCTCGTAAAAGCTATGCGAGAGCATAGTCTCGGGCGGGTAGGCAAACTGCTGGTGATACAGGCCGTCCACGCTGCGGAAATCGGGGATGCCACTTGCCGTGGAAACACCCGCGCCGCCAAAGAAGACCACGCGCTTGTGGGTGTCAAACAGATCCGCCAGAGCGGCGGAGGCCTGCCTGGGGTCCGATATTGCCTGCGTCATATGAGTCCTCCGTCCTTGTTAGTCGGACAGCGTTGGGCGACGTCCCAGCATGCGGCCTTTAAGTCGGCATGCGCGGAGCCCACACCCCGCCCCTGTTGCGCTAATCTTAAGCCTGCCAACCCCGTCGAAAGGACACCATGCCTCAGACTTACACTTTCGCCTCGTGGAACGTCAACGGCCTGCGCGCCGTGCTCAAAAAGGACCCGAGCTTTATCCAGATCGCGCAAGAACTCGATGTCGATGTCCTGGCGCTGCAAGAGACCAAGCTGCAAGAAGGCCAGGTTGATATTGACCTGCCCGGCTATCACCAAACCTGGAGCTACGCCGAGCGCAAGGGCTACTCGGGCACTGCGGTCTTTAGCCGCCAGGAACCGCTGCGCGTGCTGCACGCCGACGCGCTGCTACCCTACGCCGGCGAGGGCGAGGCGGCCGAGCTCGTCGCCCAAGCCGTAACCGAGGGCCGCGTCTGCGCGCTCGAGTTCGACAAGTTCTGGTTTGTGGATGTCTACACTCCCAACGCGCAAAACGAACTCGCCCGCATCGACGTGCGCATGGCCTGGGACGATACCTACCGCGACTTTTTGAGCGCGCTCGAGCGCGAGACCGGCAAACCCGTCGTGACCTGCGGCGACTTTAACGTTGCGCACGAGGAGATCGACCTTAAGAACCCCAAGTCCAACCGCGGCAACGCCGGCTTTTCGGACGAAGAACGCGGTAAGTTTACCGAGCTGCTCAACGCCGGGTTTACCGATACCTGGCGCGCGGCAAACCCCGACGTCGAGGGCGTCTACAGCTGGTGGAGCTACCGCTTTAATGCCCGCAAGAACAACGCAGGCTGGCGCATCGACTACTTCCTGGTAAGCGACGCAATCGCCGCCAACGTTCGCGACACCGGTATCCGTGGCGACATCTTCGGCAGCGACCACTGCCCCGTCACCCTCACGCTAGAACTCTAGCCCCAAGTAATTCCTGGGGGGACAGAGGAAAACAGATTATGTGGCCCCTCTCCCCCTATAAGTTGCGGTGGAATAGTTCCTGTTTGGGCAGCAAATAGCCAAAAACGAGAACTATTCCACCGCAAGTTCGTGAGGGAACGCGAAATGCCCTACAGCCCGTATTTCACGACGACTCGGTTGATGCGGCGACACCAGGGCTTGTACAGGGCGGCCAAGAACACGCAGGTCGCAAAGCCGTGCGTAATATCGAACGGCACTGCCGTGGCAAGACGCGCCACGGCACCCGCCCAAGTAAGCGGTTGTACAAAACCGATGATGTCATACGCGTTGATCACGACGCCATAGAGCAAGCCCGACGCAAAGCCGTACGCCAGTAGCGCCGGCAATCGCACGGTGCCGTCGGCACGGTCGAACGCACCCGCGTACGCCAGCGCGCCGCCAACATAGCCAACCAGGCCCCAGGCATACATCTGCCACGGCGTCCACATGCCCTGCCCAAAAAAGAAATTGCTGGTCAGCGCCGACAACGCACCGACCATAAAGCCGTTACGACGACCGAGTGTCGCCCCGGCGATAATGGCGATGGCACTCACGGGTTTAAAGTCGGGAACGGGGCCAAACAGAATGCGCCCCGCCGCCGCCAGTGCCGCCAGCACCAGCGTGGGCATAATCTGGCGCAGGCCCGGTCGCGACGCCTCGTAGCCCGCAAAGAACAGCGCAAGCACTAGCGCAACCACGACAAGCATGGCAAGCGCCGCCTGCTCAACGCCCGCCAGCAACGCCGCAGCCATCACAGCTGGCACCGCCAGCAGCAGCGGGATCTCCAGTTTTGCAAGCAAGCGCGAGAAACGACAGTCCGTCATCCCATCACGCCCTATAGAACACGTTGTCGGCAAAGAAGTCGGCCGGGGGCTCCATGCAGGCAATCTCGCCGTCAAACATCATGGCGACGTCGTCGGCTACCTGCTCGGCAAAGTCCAAATCGTGCGTAGCCATGATGACGGTGCCGCCAGCCTTCGCATGATCACGCAGGGCGCGGGCGATGATGCGGCGGCTGAACAGGTCTAGACCCTTGGTGGGCTCATCGAGCAATAGCAGTTCGGGGCCGATTAGCAGCAGTTTTGCCAATGCAAGCAGTTGACGCTGCCCGCCCGAAAGATCGTACGGATGGCGTCCATCCAGACCCGACAACCCCAAGCTCGCAGCACGCTCCCGCGCCAAGTTCTCGTCATATCCGCAGGTCGAGGCCCATTCCATCAGCTCATCGCGAACCGTCTCGGCAACCAGCAATGCTTTGGGATTCTGAGGCAGCAGCGCCGCCGAGGCCGCTCCGCGCACCATGCGGCCGCGCTGCAGCTTGGCGGTCTTCGCCAGCACCGAGAGTATCGTCGACTTACCGCATCCGTTGCCGCCCACGATCGCATGCACCGCACCGGCCGAAAACGAC
>URBB01000019.1 GCA_900545835.1 uncultured Collinsella sp.
AGAGACAGATTTCGACCAGTCGATCGGTGACATCCTGCGCCACGATGTGTGCAAGATCAACTGTCGCGTGACCTCGCTCGAGCTGGAGCGCGACCTTAAGGCGTATTTGGCCGAGCGCTCGGACCGTGTGGTCAACGCGCCGTTCGATCCGGTGATGTTCGAGATCACGGACGTGGCGTGCAACAAGGGCGAGAGTGTGGCCTGGCTGGCGGGCTACTACGGTATTGCCGAGGACGAGGTCGCGGTTTACGGCGACGGCGGCAACGACATCGCCATGCTCAAGCGTTTCCGCCACAGCTACGCGACCAAAAATGCAAGCGATGCAGCTAAGGCCGCCGCGAGTGCGACCATCGGCAGCTGCATGGTCCACGCCGTCCCCAAACACATGCTCGCCACCATGCGCAAGCAAAACCCCCGCACCATCATCGAATAATGTGACAAAGGGGCAGCCCCTTTGTCACAGGGGTCTGTGTTCTTGGAATACGAACATATATTCGCATATACAACTACGCTTTGATAGAATCGGTATCGTTGGCGGCAGTTCCATGTGCCGGGCAGCGCCCTCCACCTGATGGGAGGTGATGCCCATGACCGATTTGATTGATTTCGTGAGACTTCTGACCGCTTTGGTCTCGTTCTTCACGGCGCTCGTCGGCCTTTCCGAGGCACTCAAGCAGCGTTCGAAGCGCAACAGAAGGGGTCGCCGCCGCTAAGGCGTTGACCCCCTAATGCAAACAACGGCGCTGCCCAGCTTTCCAGAACTTGGGCTGCCGTCGACACTATTCTACCCACGAATGACATTTTGGACAATTGGTAATGCCGCTTCAAAAGCCAGGCACAACTGGCACAACCTAGGCGGCCGCTGAATGTGACAAAGGGACAGTCCCTTCGTCACATCCCAAATATTGCCTTTACGTGTTGATGCACACGGTGTGCAATAATACTCGCACTGTGCAATAGCGCACAGGCTGAGTAACAAGGAGGACGCTTGTCCCAGCTCGAGAAATGCGATCGCCGGTCCCTTCGCTCGCAGCGTGCCCTTCGCCAGGCACTTGCTAGCGAGCTTGCCGAAAGTGGCGACCTTTCGCGTATTAATGTCGCGTCGCTCACCGAGCGCGCTGGCCTTACGCGCCGCACGTTCTATTCGCACTACCGCGATATTCCCGACTTTATCAATCAAATCGAGGACGGCTTGCTGGCCGAGATCCGTGAGCGCATTGAGCTCATCACCGCAGCTCAGCTGCCTGATCTCTATCACAACATCGATGAGCTCGAGCCGGCGCCCGGTTCGGTTGAGCTGCTGCGTTATCTTGCGGCCAACCGCGACTTAATCGGTGCGCTGCTGGGTCCGGGCGGCGACCAGGCCTTCATTAAAAGGATTATCGATACCGCGCGTGAGGCCGTAGTGCCTCGTGCACAGACGGGCATTTTGGGCCTGGCGCTGGGCACGTTCTTTGACTACTACGTCACCTACGTCGTGAGTGCCGAGGTCGGCATGATTCAGCGCTGGTTTGAGCGTGGGCTCACCGAATCGCCCGAGGCCATGGCGCGCATTATGACGGTGCTCGCTTTTGTTCGTCCTGGCGACCTGTATGGCCAACCCATCGATATCAACGTGCCGGAATACGGCATGAAGCTATTGAACTTGCAGCTCGAGGACGCGGCCGACACCGCCGCAACCGTCGAGTCCAACAACTAAGAGGAGAGACAGATGAGCAAACTCGTCGAGGGCATCAAGGACCGTATGGTCGCTGCCGCGCGTGAGGCTGCACCCGCCGTGGTGGATGCCGCGCAGAAGGCCGCGACCGCGGCTGCCGAGAAAGTTGTCGAGGCAGTTGCCGATGCCAAGAACGCGGCAGGGGAGACGTCCGCCGCTAGCGAGGCCGTCACCGCCGCTGAGCCCGTAGCCGCCGCCCAGGCCCCCGAAGGCGCAATCTTCAACCCCGAGGCCGCCCACGGCAACCTGCACCTGGGCATCGACGTGGGCTCCACCACCGTTAAACTTGCCGTGCTCAACGACGACAACCAGATCGTCTACGCCAAGTACCAGCGCCACCACACCGACGTCCGTGCCTGCGCCCGCGACCTGTTTGAGGGTGCTGCGACCGTGCTTCCGACGGCCCAGATGACCTGCGCCATCACCGGCTCGGGCGGCCTGCTGCTGTCCCAATGGCTCGACCTGGAGTTTGTCCAAGAGGTCATCGCCAGCAAACGCGCCGTCGAGACTCTCATTCCGGCCACCGATGTCGCCATCGAGCTGGGCGGCGAGGACGCCAAGATCATCTACTTCGACAACGGCATCGAGCAGCGCATGAACGGCACCTGCGCCGGCGGCACGGGCGCGTTCATCGACCAGATGGCCACTCTGCTACACACCGACGCCAGCGGCCTCAACGAGCTCGCGGCCAACGCCACCACCATCTATCCCATTGCCAGCCGCTGCGGCGTCTTTGCCAAGACCGACGTCCAGCCGCTGCTCAACGAGGGTGCCCGCCCCGAGGACGTGGCCGCCTCCATCTTCCAGGCTGTCGTGACCCAGACCATCTCGGGCCTGGCGTGCGGCCGTCCCATCCGCGGCAACGTCGCCTTCCTGGGCGGCCCGCTGCAGTATCTCTCCGAGCTGCGCCACCGCTTCTACCTCACGCTCAACCTGGACGAGGAGCACCGCATCGTGCCCCAAAACGCTCACCTGTTTGTGGCGAGCGGCGCCGCCATGGCGCACGAGTCCAATAAACTCAGCACGTTCCCGCAGCTCATCGAGGCCATCGATGCCCTGGGTGACACGCAGGGTGCCGAGGTCGAGCGTCTGGACCCGCTCTTTGCCACCGACGAGGACTTTGCCGAGTTCAAGGGTCGCCACGACCAGGAAGTCGTCCCCAAGGGCAAGCTCGACGGCTACACCGGCCGCGTGTTCATCGGCATCGACGCCGGCTCCACCACCATGAAGGCCGCGCTCGTGGGTGAGGACGGCCAGCTGTTGCACACCTGGTACGGTAACAACAACGGCGACATCCTGGGCACGGCCAAGGTCATCATGGCCGATTTCTACAACCACATCCCCGCCGGTTGCACCATCGGCCACGTGACCACTACGGGCTACGGCGAGGCGCTGCTCATCGAGGCGCTCAAGGCCGACTCCGGCGAGATCGAGACCGTCGCGCACCTGCGCGGCGCCAAGGCGTTCCTGCCCGGCGTCGAGTTCATTCTGGACATTGGCGGCCAGGACATGAAGTGCCTGCGCGTCAAGGACGGCGTTATCGAGCACATCATGCTCAACGAGGCCTGCTCGTCGGGCTGTGGCAGCTTTATCGAGAGTTTCGCCGTGTCTATGAACATGGACGTGCGCGCGTTCGCCGATGCCGCCATCCATGCCAAGGCCCCGGTCGATTTGGGCAGCCGCTGCACGGTCTTTATGAACTCGCGCGTCAAGCAGGCGCAAAAGGAAGGCGCCACGGTGGGCGACATCGCGGCCGGCCTGTCCTATTCCGTCATCAAGAATGCCCTGTTCAAGGTCATTAAGCTGCGCGACCCCAAGGAGATCGGCAGCCAGGTGATCGTCCAGGGCGGCACCTTTATGTCCGATGCTACGCTGCGTGCGTTCGAGCAGCTTACCGGCGTTCACGCCGTGCGTCCCGACATCGCCGGCTGCATGGGCGCCTACGGTGCGGCCCTACTCGCCCGCGATCGCGCCGGCGCCGACGGCACCTCGACCATCCTTTCGGCCGAGGACATCGCGCACCTCACCGTGACGCAAAAGCATGTCCGCTGCGGCCGTTGCTCCAACAACTGCCAGCTTACCGTCAACGACTTTGGCGGCGGCAGGCGCTTCATTACCGGCAACCGCTGCGAGAAGGGCGCCGGCCACAAAAAGCAGAAGACCGAGGCCCCCAACCTCTTCAAAAAGAAAAACGAGCTGCTGTTTAACCGCGAGGTGCTGAGCCCCGACGAGGCCCCGCGCGGCACCGTGGGTATCCCGCGCGCACTCAACATGTACGAGAACTACCCCTTCTGGCACGCGTTCTTTACGCGCTTGGGCTTTAGCGTACAGCTGTCCGACCAGTCGAGCAAGAAGACCTACCAGGCGGGCATCGAGTCCATGCCGTCCGAGAGCGTGTGCTATCCGGCCAAGATGAGCCACGGCCACGTGATGAACCTTATCGACCGCGATGTCGACTTCATCTGGATGCCGTGCGTGCGTTGGGAGCGCAAGGAGGATCCGACGGCTGGCAACTGCTATAACTGCCCCATCGTCATGAGCTACCCCACGGCGCTGGCGCTCAATATTGACGAGATCCGCGAGCAGAACATCGAGTTCCTGTATCCGTTTGTGCCGTATCACGACAAGACCGAGCTCAAGCGCCGCCTGTACCAGGTGCTCGCCGTCGACCGTGTGGCCGATGCTGAGGCCGGTCGCGGTCGCGTGCGCGGTCCTAAAATCACGCGCTCCGAGGTTGATGCCGCCGTCAACGCTGCTTTTGAGGCCGACGCGCGCTTCCACGAGGATATCCAGACCATGGGCGAGGAGGCTCTCAAGTGGGTCGAGGACCACGGCGGTCACGGCATCGTGCTCGCCGGTCGCCCTTACCATAACGATCCCGAGATCAACCACGCCCTGCCTGAGCTTATCTCGAGCTTTGGCTTTGCGGTCTTTACCGAGGATTCGCTCGCGCATCTGGTGAAGCCCGAGCGTCCGATTCGCGTCGTCGATCAGTGGATGTATCACAGCCGCCTGTACGCCGTCGCCCGTTTTGTGACGATGCGCAACGACCTGGACCTGATCCAGCTCAATTCCTTCGGCTGCGGCCTGGACGCTCTGACCACTGATCAGGTGCAGGAGATCCTGGAGGCCAGCGGCAAGATTTACACCGTGCTCAAGATTGACGAGGTGTCCAACTTGGGCGCCGCGCGTATCCGTATTCGCTCGCTCATGGCGGCGCTCAAGGACCAGGAGGCCGAGCGCTTGGCCGAGGCTACGGCCGCGGGCGAGACTTACGAGCAGGGCGATGCCGCGCCGGTGGCGCCCTCCACGGATGCCCCCGCGTTCGCGAGCCGTAAGTACACGTTCGAGGCGCAGCGCGAGAGTGCTTCGACCGCGTGGCCCAAGGTGCCCTTTACCGAGCAGATGCGCGAGGAGGGCTACACCATCCTGTGCCCGCAGATGGCGCCGATCCACTTTGACCTGGTCAAAGAGGTGTTCCGTGGTGCTGGCTACAACTTGGAGCTGCTGCCCTCGACCGATCACGATGCCGTCGAGGCCGGCCTGCGCTATGTGAACAATGATATTTGCTATCCGTCGATCCTGGTAACGGGCCAGATTATGGAGGCCATCGAGAGCGGTCGATACGACCTGTCCAAGACAGCCGTGGTTATCAGCCAGACCGGCGGCGGCTGCCGTGCCACCAACTACATCGCACTCATCCGCAAGGCCCTGCGCGAGAGCGGCCACCCCGAGATCCCGGTGATCTCGCTTTCGGCCGTGGCGCTGGGCGAGGACAACCCTGGCTTTAAGATTACGCCGGCGCTGCTTAAGCAGGCAGTCTACGCGGTGCTCTTTGGCGACGTGATGATGCAGATGCTCTATCGCTGCCGCCCGTACGAGGCTACGCCCGGTGCCGCCAACGCGCTCTACGAGGAGTACATGGCGCGCGCCCGCAAACTGGCGCCCAAGTTCAACAGGCATAACTACACCAAGCTGTGCCGCGAGGCCATCCGCGCGTTCGACACTATGCCGCTTGTGGGCGAGGGCACCAAGCCGCGCGTGGGCGTGGTCGGCGAGATCCTGGTCAAGTTCCATCCCACAGCCAACAACCACGTGGTCGATGTCATCGAGCGCGAGGGCTGCGAGGCCGTGGTGCCGGGTCTGCTCGACTTTTTCCTGTACTCCATGAGCAACGCCGAGCTGCAGAAGGACGAGTTGGGAAGCTCCGCTACCACGCGCGCTGGTATGCAGGCGCTCATCAAGCTCGTGGACTGGATGCGCACGCCGGTGGAGGAGATGCTCGAGAAGTCCCGCCGCTTCGAGGCGCCCGAGCGCATCGGCACCATGGCCGACAAGGCCCGCACGGTGCTTTCGGTGTGCAACAACATGGGCGAGGGCTGGCTGCTCACGGCCGAGATGCTCGACCTGATCGATCATGGCGCACCCAATATCATCTGCACGCAGCCCTTCGCGTGCCTGCCCAATCACGTGGTGGGCAAGGCCGTGATTAAGGAGCTGCGCCGCCAGCATCCCGAGAGCAACATCGTTGCGGTGGACTATGATCCTGGTGCGTCCGAGGTCAACCAGCTCAACCGTATTAAGCTCATGATCAGCGTGGCCAAGGAAAACATGCGCGCCGGCAAGGGCTTTAAGCTTGAGAAGGTGGCGCCGCTCGCGATGGACGAGGTCACCGGCCAGATGCGTGCCCACGACGGCTGCGTGAGCTGCGGTTCGGTCGATGAGAGCGCCGTGGCGTCGGTCGCTGAGCGCCTGGGACGCGGCATTAAGAAGTAGCTGGCCTGCTATGGGCTAGATATGAGGCAAACGGGTGGTAGCCATACCGGCTACTACCCGTTTTTTGCTGGACATATGTTGCGCAAATGACCTTGCTACAGCCTTCCGTGGGCTTGCCCGATTTTTGGACCGGTTCGGGCTTTGAGGAAAAGCTGCTGCAAGCTCAGGGCGATTTTTCGCTCAACGCGGGCCAGCACAGCGTGACCTATCTGCCAAACGACGAGACGACCGCGACTGGTCGCTACCAGGTGCTGCTATACGACAACAACTTTGGTGCGGCCGAAAGCTATCCCAAGTTCGACTGGGGCCAGCTGGGCGCCGCGGTGGTGACCGACTACAGCCGCGGCTCGCATTCGTTTGGGCGCATCTTTACGGTGGACGAGACCGCGCGCACCTACGAGCTTGTGGACCAGATCGCGGTGCCGTTCTCGGGCTACGTCAGCAGCGCGCAGCGCGTCGGCGATTCGAACAGCATGCTCGTGGCATCGGGTCAGGCCAAGACCTTTGCCGAGTACGATCGCTATGGACTGCCCATCGCCACCTACGAAATGGAAGCCGAAAAGTACATCTATCGCGTGTACAAGTACGAGCTGTAGCGCTGCGCTTGGCTGTGCCTGCGCCCCGCGGCTGCGCTCTCGTGCCGGGCCCACCTCGCGTCCCGCATCACTTCACGTCAAATTCCACGCGGTCGAGATCGGGCACATTGAGGTCGATGAGCTTGCGGGCGAGGTGACGGTCGTGTGCCCCAAGCGCCTCGCTTGTCGTCACATGGGCGACAATCTCGCGCTCGACGATGCCCTCCTCGTCGCCTTCGGTGGTCGAGGTTTCGACGGCGACGGTATAATCCTTAAAGCCCGGCAGCACCGCGGCGAGCTCGCGCGTGGTTTCGGTGACGCCATAGCCGTCCTGCACGCCGGCCTGCGCCGAGCCAATGGACCCCGCGGTCATGACGATGCAGGGGATGGTAAAGATCATCGTGCCCACAATGATGCGGCGGCGCACCTTGCGTGACAGCTCGTTGACCTCGGCGTCTTCCTCAGCGGTCACAATACCGTCGCCGTTCAGGTCGCGCTTGAGCGGCACGCGCAAAAGAAGCAGCACGGCTTCGGCAGCCAGCGCGATAAAGACCACGTTGATGCCAAACTCATAAAGCGCCGAGAGAAACAATGACCCGCTTGCGATGGCGATGCCATAGCCCGCCGCGCACAGGGGCGGCATGAGCGCGGTCGCCACAGCCACCCCGGCGATGAGCGTGGCGGGTTCCTGGTCGCGCGAGTTGCCCAGGCCACCCGCAAAGCCGCCCGCGAGCGCGACGGCAAGGTCCCACACGGTGGGCGTCGAGTTGTCGATAATGGCGGCCGTGGTGGTGCCGAGGGGCGAGAGCTTAAAGTACAACGTGGATGTGACCAGGCAAAAGGCCATTTGCAGCGCAAGGCTGGCGACGGCTTCGACGGTAATCTCGCGGTCGAGCGTGGCGATGCCATATGCCATGGCAAGGACCGATCCCATAAGCGGGCAGATGAGCATGGCGCCCACGATGGCGATGTCCGAATCGATATCGAGGCCGATGCTTGCGATGAGCATGGCGATGATGAGGATACACAGGTGAGAGCCAGTCAGACGCGCGCCGTTTACAAAACGCTTGCGGATCACGTGATAGGGCGCGCGTCCCTCGCGAATGTTGAACGCGCGCTTTAAAAAGCGACCAGCCTGCTCGGCAGCCTCACTATGGGCAGGGCGGATGCCGTGGCGCCGGTGATGGCGTTCGCGTAGTCGCTTGATCTGTTGTTTGTCGAGTTCCATGTCCACCTCGTTCCAGCGCGGTCCGCGCAACGCGCCCGTTGTCCTAACTCTACACCGTGGCGGGCGGGGTGTCTGTTGGATGTGGAATCCGATAGGGCGGATGACGCGGGAGCAAATGCAAATCACAGGCTCAATTCCATCCCGCGAGAATATGATGCACCAGCTCCTTCAAATGTGACGAAACTGTGAAGCACGAGAGCGTGAATTTCAAAAAATACGCTGGTCGCCAATGTTGCGCAACAGAATTCAAAAATCGACAGCTACCGTTTGATACGTATGGATACATCCGTGTCAAAGGGAGAAAGCCATGGCAAACTACAGTCCACAACACTTTGAGCCTCGGGCCAAGACTGTCAACGTCAAGGGCGTTGCTAACCGCGCCGTCGCAACCGTTTTGACGGCGGGCCTCATCGCTCAGCCGCTCATGTCGCCGCTGGCGGCAATCGCCGCACCGTCAACCGATAACGGCGATTCTGTTCAGGGGGGGGGTAGTTCTGTAGAGAATACCGTTACCGCCGGTAACCAAGCGGTCGTAAAGACGGCTGCCCAGCTGGCCGAGGAGTCGGCAAAGCAGCTCAAGGACGCTCAGGCCGCCTACGATGCCGCCCAGAAGAAGGCCGACGCGGCGGGCCAGTCTCAAAAGCAGGCGCAGCAGCAAAAGAATCAGGCCTCGCAGGCCGTGACCGATAACGCCGCCGAGCAGAACGAGGCCGAGGTAGCCGCGCTTCAGGAGAAGATTGACGAGCTTAAAGCGGCCGTCGAAAGGACCGAGCAGCAGCAGAAGAAGCTGGGCGACCTGAACGATCAGCTCGAACAGGCCAACAAGAGTGTCGAGGATAAGACCCAGGCGCTCAAGGACGCCAAGGCAAAGCAGGATGAGGCCAAGAAGGCCCTCGATGATGCCCAGGCCAAGCTCGAGGCCATGGGTATGGACGAGTACGAGGCCGCCAAGAAGGCCGTCGAGGACGCGCAGGCAAAGCTCGATGACGCCAATAAGGCCGTTACTACTGCACAGGACAATTTGGACCAGGCCAAGGCTGCCGAGGCCAGCGCCCAGCAGGAAAAGCAGAATACCGAGGCAGCTTTGACGACTGCCCAGGCCAAGAAGCAGGAGACTGCCGCTGCTCTCGCAGCCGCAACCACCGCGCGCGATAACGCCCAGCAGAAGTTCAACCAGGCGCAGGCCGCGCTCGATGCTGCCGTCTCGGGTACGGGTGTTGACCTGAGTGCGCTTGAGGCCGCCAAGATCGCTGCTGCTGGTGAGCTCAAGACCGCGCAGGCGGAGCTCAATGCCGCGACGGATGCCGACGCCACCGCACAGACAAATCTGCAGGCCGCCCAGGCTGCCGTCGCTGCCGCGCAGGAGAAGGCCAACGCCGCCAACGCTGCTGTGGCATCTGCCCAGTCTGCATACGATGCGGCAAACAAGGAGTACAAGGACGCGGCCAGTAAGCGTGACGCCGCGAAGACGGCATACGAGCAGGCCCAGCAGACCGAGGCCGACAAGAAGGCTGAGTACGATAAGCTTGTCGAAGTTCGCAAGCAGAAGCGCAGCGAGTGGGAGGCAGCCTGCGCCGCTTCGAACGCCGCGGAAAAGGCTTATGACGCTGCTAATGCCCAGGTTGAGGCTCTTGAGCAGCAGATTGCAGACCTAAAGTCCAACATGACCGTTGACCAGGAAGTCATCAATAAGGGCATGCTCGGCTTTATGGCCTACATCAGCAACAGCAGCGATTTCACCGCCCAGCAGAAGTCAAATGCAAGTACCGCCGCGTCGATGCTCATGGGGACGACAGAGAAACAGGACTGGTATGACAAGTACGTCGATCAGGACATGTCTCGCGACACCAATCCGCTCTCCTTGGAGCAGATGCGTAACGCCCTGACCTACCTCGATACCCAGAACAACCTCCGCAAGGCGAACGGCCAGTCTGAGCTTAGCGTCAGCCTCCGCATGACTGCGGCAGCCGCCCTCAATACATCATATTCATCGAACATCTGGGGACACTCGAACTGCTATTTCGATCAAGGTGAGAATCTTGCAGGCGGCGGCGGGGCATACACCGGAGGCGAGACCGAGGATACCCTCGGCTGGCCATATACCGGTCTCTACACCCAGGAGAAAAAGGCGTTCGATAAGTACGTCGAGCAGTATGGTGACGCACTTGGAAGCCATCGATATGATTCCTACTATATCTACCAGCACTACAACAGCATCTACCATGAGTGCGGGCACTATCTCAACATCATCGATGCCGGCGCAAAGGCTATCGGCATCGCGACCGGTAGCGGTAAGAATACCGATTCCGAGGTAACCGTTTTCGACTATAGCGGGAGCACGGGGCAGAAGGATTTCACTGTCTCCGAGTTCAAGAAGCTCGTGAACGACTACATCGACTCTGCCTATAACGCTGGCGGCACGCAGGAGCAGAAGGCGCAGCTCAAGGAGCTTCAGGCAAAGCTCGCCGAGGCACAGAAGAACTTTGGAACTACTAGGGAAGCTTACTTCGCAGCTGTAAACGGGCAGGATGCCGCCCAGGACGCTTTCACCGCAGCAGATGTGAACATGAACACCGCCAAGGGTGAGTACGAGAAGGCTAAGTCCGGTACCGCCGCCGCGAAGACGGCATACGACGCCGCGAAGGACGCACTCGGCGGAATCGACATCGAGTCCCTCAAGCAGAACCTCGATGCCGCCAAGGCCGAGGCCGCTACTGCCCAGGCGGCTCTCGATAAGGCAAACGCCACGCTTGCTGACAGCAAGACGAAGGCAGCCGAGGCCGCTGCTCACAAGGCGAAGGTTCGCAGCGCCCGCGATGCCGCCAAGGCAAAGTCCGAACAGGCCAATGAGGCGTATGACAACGCCACGGCTTCGGTCAAGGACCTTGCTGCCAAGCGCGATGCCGCCCAAGCGGGCCTTGCGAATAAGCAGGGCTCGCTTGACGAGGCAAAGAAGGCCGACGATGCCGCCCAGGCTGGTGTAGACAAGGCCCAGGCCGCAGATGTCCAGGCCGCGACTGCTCTTTTGGACGCCAAGCAGGCGGTTGCCGCCAAGGCGCAGGCCCTGTCCGACGCACAGGAGAAGGCCAAGGCCGCCGAGGGCGAGCTTGCCACCGCAAACAAGGCCTTCGAGCGCTTCGCCGGCGCCCAGAAGGCGGTCGACGACGCCAAGGCCGCCTATGACGCCGCCGTCGCCGGTGTCGCCGATGCCCAGAAGCAGCTCGAGGCCGCCAACGAAGCCGTCGTCGATGCGAACCTCGATATCTTCAAGGCCAAGGCAGAGCTTGCCAACGACGAGGCACTCAAGGCCGATCTTGAGGCTGTCGATCACAAGGCATCCCTTGCCGCGGGCACGACGGGCAACGAGAAGCTGGTCAAGCTGAACGCTGCCTACGCTCGCTATAAGGCTGCCGTCGATGCCGCCGCTGGTCTCAAGGCTGCTTTGAGCGATGCCGATGCCAAGCTGTCCGATGCCAACGACGCCTATGCCGCCGCGCTTGCCGAGCTTGGCGATGCCAAGGACGCACTGGCTGCCGCACAGGCCGAGTACGACAAGTACCACCCCAAGGCCGAGCCGCAGGCCAAGCCTCAGGTTGCACAGGCTGCTGCAAAGGCCCCCGTTGCCAAGAAACAGGCTGCGCCTGCCGCGCTCGCCCAGACTGGCGACAATTCCGCTCTTGCGGGCGAGGTGTTCGTCATCGGCGGTATCACTCTCGTGGCCGCTGGTGTGACGCTGAGCGATCGTCGTCGCAAGCAGATGTAGCGTTTCGAGCGTAGTTTCTGCAACGAACTTCAATTCATAACGGGACCGTCTCGTTAGCCAAACGATAAGGCCGGCGCGCTGTTAAACGCAGCGCGCCGGCTTTTCTTTGTTTCGATATCAAAAAGCCCGGTCAGCAGCCGCAAAAGCTGCCGACCGGGCAAGCCGTAGGCAATATGGTTGCTGTCGAGCAGCTGCTCGACTTAGCCCAGCAGGCTCAAGCCCACGGAGACAAACGCCAGGATAACGCCGACGATGGACTCGCCGCCGAGCAGGCCGCTGGCGACAACCAGGCCCTGCTCTTGGAAGGCGGCGTCCTTGGCAGCCCTCTCCTCGTCAGAAAGACCAGCGGTGGCGTCGCGGTGGGCGGACCACTTGTCGTAGGCGAGCTTGACGCAGGAGCCCAGGAATGCCGTGAGTGACATGTAGAAGGGCAGGTACACGCCCAGGCCGATCATCATGGCCGGAATGCCGAGCCAGTACATGACGATGCCGGCGATAAAGCCGCCAACGAACCACGGCACGCTCGGGATGCCCGAGACCATGGTGGCGACCACACTTGCCTGCGCGGCAACAAAGCTCTTGTCGGGGCCGAAGGCGTCCGGACCATAGGCGGTGACGAGCGCGACCATGACAGCTGCGGCGACCAGGGCGCCCACGATGCCGCCAATGGCTTGGCCGATCCACTGCGCACGCGGGTTGGTACCCAGCACGGCGCCGGCCTTAAAGTCGTTCATGACGTCGCCCGCAAGGCCGCACGCCACGGCAACGATGCCGGCGATAAAGAACAGCTTGACCTGAGCGATCTGTGCGAAGGCTGCCACGATGAGCATGACTATGAGGCCAAAGATCTCCATGGGGTCGATGCCCGTCTGGCCACAGCTCTGTGCGCTCATGATGGTGGTGACAAAGGTGAACAGCGTCACGATGACGGCCGGAACGGGACCAAGGTCAAGCACGATGGCGATGATCACGGCGATGGCGGCAGCGCCCAGGCCGATGATGCCGGCGTCGAGCTTAAGGGAGCCCGAGATGAGCGACTGCTCGTCGGTGTCGGTGGAGCTGTCGGCGGCAAGACCGCGGACGATACCGGCGACCTGCGGCAGGATGTCCTTGAGGACGACGGCGACGCCAAAGCCCATCATGAGGCCCATGCCCAGGGACTTGACGATGCCCTGCGCAGTCACAACGTCGAACAGACCGGCAGCGGTGCCACCCACGATGATGCCAAAGTTGCCCAGCAGCGCGCCGGCAAACCAGAAGGCGACGGGGGCGAAGCCCACGAGGAAGCCGACGGAGAGCAGCATGGGCGAGTTGTAGATACCAAAGGTCACGCCGGGGATGTTGAGCGTGCACAGCATACTGGGCACAATGCCCAGGGCGTCGCGCAGCACGCTATAGATGCCGGCGATGGCCATGGAACCAAAGAGCTGCTTGCCGGTCTTGCCGCCGGCCTCGGTCGCGCGTAGGGTCTGAGCTGCGGCGTTGCCGGTGGGGAACTCAAGCGCGGCGTCCACGATAAAGTGACGGTGGATGAGTGCCGTGGCGAGAAGGCCCAGGATAGTGCCGGCGAGCGCCACGATAAACATGTCGAGCCAGCTGATCTGGTCGGCATAGCCCAGCATCCAGGCGCCCGGGATGGTAAACGCCAGACCGCCGGCGACCATGGCGCCTGCGGACATGATGGTGTGGGTGACGTTGGCCTCGTTGAGGCTGGCATTGCCCATGAGCTTAAGGAAGAACAGTGAAATGACGGCAGCGAAGACGATCGGCCAGGGGAGAGCGCCCATCTTGAGGGCGGTGTAGGCCGAGCTTGCCGTGATGATTACGCAGCCAAGGACGCCGATGACGACGCCGCGCAGCGTGAGTTGCCCGCGCATCGAAGCACGGTTCGAGGGATTGCTCATATAAAACTCCTTTGCGTATATCCGCTTCCCCCGGGAGCGCCGCTACGGATACGGCGCGGGAAGTCGGGTTACCAAGGGCCGTCGCGTGAGCTCGCAAACGACCGCGCATCAGTATAGCCGCAACCTAGTCATTTTGGGATGACTGGTTTAGGTAGGCGATATACTGCTGGGCAGACGAAAGGAGCGCCGACGATGCTTAATGGGTGCGCATATATATTGACGGTCGACGTGGGCAACACGTTCATTCGCTTTGGCCTATTTGCCGAGGATTCGGCTGCGGCGCAGGAATGTCCGCTTGCGACGTGCGAGATCACGACGCCATCGAGCATTACGGCCGACGAAGCGCGCATGAGGCTCGCACAGGTCATGGGCGCGCTGGCGGCCGATGCGGGCATGCCCGGCGCGCTCGTGCCCACGGCGGCCGTGCTGAGCTGCGTGGTGCCGGCGCTCGAGCGCCCGTGGAAGGCGGCGCTTTCCCGTACCTGCACGGGGCGCGTGCTCACCGTGGGGCCGGGCCTCAAGACCGGCATGCCCGTACACTACGACGATCCGGCCGAGATCGGTCCCGACCGCATCGCCGACGCTGTGGCGGCACGCGCCGTCTACGGCTTTCCCTGCATCGTAATCGACTTGGGCACGACGACCAATATCGAGGTCATCGACGCGCACGGTACCTTTGTCGGCGGCGTTATCGCGCCGGGGCTGGCGCTCGGCGCCCGCTCCCTCTCGGTCGCTGCGGCGCGCCTGCCGCAGGTTGAGCCCTCGGCGCCGACACACGTCATCGGCCGCAACACGCGCGAGGCCATGCGCTCGGGCGTGGTCTTGGGCGAGGTGGCCCGCATCGACGGCATGCTCGACATGGTGCTTGCCGAGATGCGCGCGACCAAGGCCGCGGGGGAGGGCGACGTGCCCATCGTCATTACCGGCGACGATGCCGAGGCACTTGCGTCGCTGGTCGGTCACAGTCTGAAGGTCGACGACGCGCTGACGTTGCGGGGTCTCGCCGAGCTCTACCACATCAACCAAAAGCCCCGCCGCGTGTAAAAGTGAGGGCGCCGGTGGGACAAACGCCCCCACCTTTCACCTGCTACAATGGGTCAAACTATTGCGATTACGGAGGTGTCTGCCATGTCGGACGATCTTCATCAAACTTCGTCAGGCAAGCGCCTGGACGTCATTAGCTGGGACGAGTTCTTTATGAGCGTGGCCATTGCTGCGCAGCGCCGCAGCAAGGACCCTAACACGCAGGTGGGTGCGTGCATCGCCAGCACCAACCACCGCATCCTTTCGGTGGGCTACAACGGTACGCCCTCGGCGCTCAACGACGACTTTTTTCCGTGGGGTACGAGCGACGACCCGCTGCAGGACAAGCACAACTACGTGGTCCATGCCGAGGCCAACGCCGTTCTCAACTACCGTGGCTCGCTCAAGGACCTCGAGGGTTCCACGGTCTACGTCACGCTGTTCCCGTGCCACGACTGTGCCAAGATCCTGGCGCAGGTAGGTGTGGGCGAGGTCGTCTACCTGGACAACAAATACGCCGACACCGATGATGGACGCATCAGCCGCCGCATCCTCGACTCCTGTGGCATCAGCTACCGCCAGGTTATCGTCGATGTTCATATCGGCACCGAGGGGCAGGCTCAGCAGTAGTGCGTGTCAATGCCAGCTGGCGGCAAAACAGCCAAAAGAGACCCGTCCCAAATTGACTACTCGTGAAAGTCGCGTCTGCGCGCATGGACGGCTCGTGAGCGGGTACATGGCTGTAGTAACATAGCTTCTGTCCGCGGGCACGCCCGCGTTATTGTGAGAAAGGAGCCCCTGTGGCTGTTAACGAAGAGCTGCTTAAGAAGGTTCTTGAAGAGATTCGCCCCAACCTGCAGGCCGACGGCGGCGATATGGAGTATGTGGGCGTCGACGACGAGGGTGTCGTCAAACTGGAGCTGCAGGGCGCTTGCGCCGGCTGCCCCATGAGCTCGCTGACCCTGTCCATGGGCATTGAACGTATCCTGAAGGAGCATGTGCCCGGCGTTACCCGCGTTGAGCAGGTCAATGCTTCCGGCGAGGCCGAGGACCTGTACGACGAGTACGCGCCGTTCTAAGATGCGAAAGCTGCGGACGGCATACTCCGCATAGACGTTACGCCCAAATATGCGGCTGCGAGCGCAAGGCCCGCGGCCGCATTTGTATGTAGGGAGTAGGAGGGTCGACATGCTCAACGACTTCTACCATATGCTTGATCCTGTCGCGATCTCGGCGGGCCCCATCACCATCTACTGGTACGGCCTGGCCTACGTGGTCGGCGCTCTGCTCACGGCGGTCGTCATGTACCGCACGCAGCGCCGCTGGGGCTTTAACATCACGATTGACGACCTGACGAGTGTCGTGGTCGGCGTGGTCTTTGGCCTCATTATCGGTGCGCGCCTGTTCTACGTCGTCTTTTATGGTGATGGCTACTACTGGGCGCACCCGCTCGAGATCTTTGCCACCAACGAGGGCGGCATGAGCTTCCATGGCGGCTTGGTGGGCGGCATCATCGGCGGCATCATTGTGTGCCGCATGTATAAGCTCGATGCCTGGACTTTGGCAGACCTTGCCGTCATCGGCGCGCCGCTGGCCTTGTGCCTGGGCCGTTGTGCCAACTTTGTCAACGGTGAGCTGTGGGGCAAGCCGACCGATCTACCCTGGGGCGTGGTCTTCGGTGGCACCGCGGGCGATATGCCGCGTCACCCCTCCCAGCTCTACGAGGCATTTCTTGAGGGCATCGTGCTCTTTTGCATTCTGCAGGTGCTCAGCCGCAAAAAGCCGCTACTGCCCCAAGGCACGTTTATGGGCGTCTTTGTGATGGGCTACGGCATCGTCCGCTTTCTCGTTGAGTTCGTGCGCGTGCCCGATGCGCAGCTGGGCTATCTGCTGGGTGGCGTCATCACCATGGGTCAGCTGCTGAGTTTGCCGCTTGTGATCGCGGGCCTGGCGCTCATCATCTTTGCTCGTCGCCGCAACCAGCCCCAGCGCATCTACCTCGACGCCTAGCCATCACGAACCACCACAAAGGGGACAGGCACCTTTGTGGTGGTTCGCTGGGCAACGATGACAGAACTGTAACGTTTCACCAGATAAAACCTGCCAAAATAAACCTGTCCCTTTTTGGCAGGTTTCTAGAAAGGCTCTTTGGACTGTGAAGGATTCCGATCTCTCCACAACGGCTGCGCGCGACGCTGCCCGCATCGTCTGGTTTAAGCGCTACCCCGCCAAGCAGACGCTCATCGCATTTTTGCTCGCGCTGTTGGCGACCACGGCGTTTTCCATCGATCCCGCCCCGGTGTCGAGCAACGCAGTCTTGGCGATTGACCCCAAAGCCTCGGGCATGCTGTACGTGTGCTACGAGGTGCTCCTCTCGTTTGCCGGCCATACCGACGCGGTCATGCTGCTTGCGCTTGCCTGCCTGCTCACGCTGCCGTTTCGCTACGTGTTCTTTGGCCGTGGCGACACCTGGCGCCCATCGATCATTCTGCCGTCGCTGTTCTTTGCCATCTGCATGGTGTTCGGCCGCAGCTACGATCTCACCGACTCGGCCGAGATTGTCCTTGGCGACAAAGCCCGCATCATCTGCGCCTGGATTGGCGGCGCGGGCTGGATGCTCCTAGCGATCGTTGCCTTCTACCTTGCCTTTGAGTGTCTAGATTGGCTGAGCTCTCGGCGCATTCCGTTTTCGGAAGCGCACTTTGGCCGCGTATGGCGTGTGGCTCACGCCGTGCTCTCGGTCCATCCTTTTGCCGGGCCCTTCCTGGTGCTTATGATCGCCTGGGCGCCCACGCTCATCGCTTCGCTGCCTGGCCTTTTTATGGGAGATACGGGCGCGCAGATTCGCCAGTGGTTCAACTATCCCAACGGCACGAGCGACTACCTGCGCCTACTCAACCCCAACGTGCTGCTCAACGGGCATCATCCCGTAGTGCACACGGCCATTATCGGCTCGTGTGTTCAGCTGGGGCTTTCGCTGTTCAACAGCGCTAACGCGGGCCTCATCATCTATACCTGCGCTCAATTTGTCATCACGGCCGCCTGCATGGCCTATTCCATTTCGTCGCTGCGCAAACTGGGCGTGAGCCTGCCGGTTCGCGGTGCGATCCTGCTGTTCTTTGCGTTTATGCCGATGTTCTCTAACTACGCGGCGTTGCTCACCAAAGACGTGCTCTTTGCCGACGCGTTCTTGGTGCTGCTGGTACAGACCGTCAAGCTCGTGGCATGTGGCTTGCCCCGTCGTGATGCCAATGTCGAGCGAGCGGGCGAGAAAGCCCCCGTGCTCTTTGCGCGCCACGACTGGCTGCTGCTCGCTCTGGGCGTCATGGGTTCCACGTTTCTGCGCAACGGCGGCCTGGTGTTTCCCCTGGCGGCATGCATAATCGCGGCGGCGTTTTGCGTATGGGACGTGCATGTGGCTCGTCGTGCAGCCAAGCAGACTGGTGCTGCGCCTTCAGGCGCCATCCCGCGTTTCCGCTGGGTCGGTGTCCTCGCGGTACTCGCGCTCTGCCTTGCCTCTAATATGTATTTCACCAAGGTCATTATGCCGGAGCACGATATCACGCCTGGTTCCAAGCGCGAAATCCTTTCGATTCCGTTCCAACAGACGGCTCGTTTTGTCCAAAAGCACGACGGCCTCAACTCGGGCGTCAACCCCACGGTTAAGGAGGACGGCACCATCGTGGAGGCTCCTTGCGACGGCTTGGTGACCGACGAAGAGCGTGCTGTGATCGACCGGGTGCTCAAGTACGAGAACCTGGGCCGCCGCTACAACCCTGACAAGTCCGACGCCGTCAAGAACTGCTTTAATGAGTATGCCTCGCAGGAGGACATCGATGCCTATTTTGAGGTATGGGCTCAGATGTTTAAGAAGGATCCCGAGTGCTATATTTCGGCGCTTATCAATAACTACTATGGTTATTTTTATCCGAGCGCGCGCGATGCCTGGGTCTACAGCACGGCGCGTAGTGCCGAGATCATGGCGCGCCCCGACAACCTCAAGTACTTCGACTTCCATCCGGTCGATAGCAAGGTTGTGCGCTGGTGCGACCACCTGATCAATCTGTACCGTGTGGCGGTGCAGCGCATCCCGTTTATCTCGCTCACCATGAGCTCGGCCACCTATGTGTGGATCATGATCGCCGTGGTGGTCTACCTGCTGCGTCGTCATTCATGGCGTGCGCTGGCGATCTGGGTGCCGCTGTTGGGCGTACTCGCCGTGTGCCTGATTGGCCCGTGCAACGGCTCGACCTACATGCGCTATCTGTATCCGGTCATCGCCTGCATGCCCTTCGCCATCGGCGCCACCGTCACCCGCAGCGACTTCCTCTGGTCCTAACTTGGTGCATTGAGGTCAGGTTTCTTTGCACCAAAGGGGCCATCATCACGACGCCTTCATTTTGGGGTTTATCTCGCAGGCCAGTAGGTATATCATAACGACGTTTGTTTATATTGCCCGAGCATCTGCGCTGGGCTTTAGGTCGAAACCGATAGGAGACACGTATGTCCGGACACTCTAAGTGGGCCACAACCAAGCATCGTAAGGGCGCGCAGGACGCCAAGCGTTCCGCCCTCTTCTCCAAGCTCAGCCGCAACATCACCGTTGCTGCCCGTCTCGGCGGCGACCCGCTGCCTGAGAACAACGCCAGCCTCGCTGCTGCTGTTGCTAAGGCCAAGGCTCAGTCCATGCCCAAGGACAAGATCAAGTCCGCTATCGACAAGGCTTTTGGTTCGGGTGCCGATGCCGCCGTCTACGAGAACATCGTGTACGAGGGCTACGGTCCCGCCGGTGTCGCCGTCTACGTCGACTGCCTGACCGACAACCGCAACCGTACCGCCGCTGATGTCCGTTCCGCCTTCTCCCACGCTGGTGGCAACCTGGGCACCTCCGGCTCCGTTGCCTTCCAGTTTGAGCGCAAGGGCCAGATCGTCGTCGCCAAGGAGATCCTGGACGAGAACGCCAAGAAGGAGACCATGATCGCCAACGGTGCTGCCGGTGACGAGGATGAGTTCATGATGGCCATCGCCGAGGCCGGTGGCGAGGACTACGAGGATGCCGGCGAGGAGTGGATCGTCTGGACTACTGCTAACGAGGTCATGGCTGTCTCCAAGGCGCTCGAGGAGCAGGGCGTCCAGGTCAAGGGCTCCGAGACCACCATGGTCCCGACTACCCCGACCGAGGTCTCCGGTACCGACGCCAAGAAGGTTCAGCGCCTCATCGACCGTCTCGAGGAGCTCGACGACGTCCAGGACGTCTACAGCACCATGGACATGACCGACGAGGTCATCGCTGCCCTCGAGGAGGAGTAGCGCCCGCACGGGTTAAGCCGTGCATATCTGGGCATAATGAAGCGAGCATGCAAGCCTCGTGGAATAGATGAGCCGGATCCGCGTGCGTAGAGCACCGGACCCGGCTCTTTTATAATGATGCGAACCGTTTTGCATTCTGTGGATCGAGATTTGAAGGGAGCGCCGCATGCGCGTGCTCAAACGAGCCCTGGCGATCGTGTATCTTGCCGCCGCCGTCGTGGCGCTGGGTACGTTGGTCTGCCAGTTTTGGGGGCCGTATACGTATCGCTTTATGCTGCTGATGCGCGACCCCATGTCGCGCATTGTCGTGACGGTATGCGGCGGAGTTGTGGCGATCGGCGTGCTGGTAAGCTTCTTCCGCCTGATGTTTGCTCGTCGCGAGCCGTCCTGTGTGCATCCGGCGGGGGAGCGCAATATCGAGGTCACGCTCGCGGCGCTTTCTTCGTGCGCTCGCACTGCGGCAGAGCGCGACGATCGCGTGATGGTCGAGCATGTCGAGGCCCGCGTCCAAGGCTCCGACGATTCGCACGTCCGATTTAAGGTCGAGGCTATCGCGCTTGACGATAAGGACGTGGCATCTCTGGCTACTGCGCTGCAGCGGCGCATCGAGGAAGCTTGCGACACCATGCTTGGCACGCCGGGCACGACCGCACGCGTCCGTTTTTTGCCGTCCAAGACTACCGTCCAGACCGTGGAGGTTTCCGGTGAGTGATACCAATCAAGATAAGACCGCTCGTACGCCGCGCCTGACGATTGACCAGAGCGCCACGCCGGCGAACGAACCTGTTGATTCCAAAGCAGAGGCAACCGAGTTACAAGACGCGGCAGCCGCGGATTTTGACGAGGCTATGGGTCTCATCAAGGGTACGGGCGCTGCCATCTGGAGCTATGCTGTGCGTCATCCCAACACCACGCTCGGCGCCGTCGCTGGTTTTGTGCTCGCCGTGTTGGTGCTCACGTTGGGCCTGTGGGACACGCTCGTCATTGCATTCTTCGTGCTGATCGGCGCCGTGATCGGCCAAATTCGCGACGGCGAGAACGGGATCGTCAACTTCTTCGGCCGTCTGTTTAGCGGCCGCTAATATGTATTCGACTGTCGCATCCGCGGCAGGCATAAGGAGGAACCATGGCTTTTAATACGAAGGTCGATGTGGCCGATACCGAGCTCGAGGAGAACGAGGCGGCCGTCGCCGAAGCCGAGGATGTGACGCTCGAGGACGAGGCTCTTGTCGAGGTCGAGTCCGATGAGGACGAGGACGACGAGGAGGCGGACGAGTCCGAGGACTCGCTGACCTATTCCAACGGTGTGATCGAGAAGATCGTTGCCATGGCCACCCGCGAGGTTCCGCACGTTCTGGGCATGAAGGGTAACCTTATGCACTTTGTGCAGGAGCAGTTTGGTGCCGAGAATCTGACCAAGGGCGTGACGGTCGAGGTCACCGATGACAATCGCGTGGTCGTCAACATCTCCGTCATTATCGAGTACGGTGCCTATGCGCCCGCGATCTTCGACGATGTCAAGGCACGCGTCACCGAGCGCCTTGCCGCGATGACGGGCCTTGAGGTGGCGGGCGTCAACCTGCGCATCGAGGACGTCATCACCCCCGAGGAGTACGAGCACCGCACCAGCCAGCACGAATAACCTTCCAAAAAGGGACAGGTTTGTTTTGGCAGGTTTTATCTGCGAAAACGTTAAACGGCCGACCGCGCAAGCAAAAGCGTGGCCGGCCGTTATTTGTATGCCCCCCGATGTAGGCATACCGCTCGTCTAACTAGGGGTTGCAATCGTCGCGTTCCGCGTTACCCTAATGGGCGCATTGTTTCCAAATTGTTAACGAGGGGTTGCCGTAATGGCTGACGAGCACGAAACAGAAAGCCAGGCATGGGCGATTGAGGCTGCCGCGGCAGAGGCGGCATCGCGAGCTGCCGAGGAGGTACATCGTCCTCCCGTGGTGCCGATGGAGCGCGTGGTCGATCGCACCGATATCGAGCGCGGTGAGCGTGCCGGCCAAAAGCGCAGTCAGGAGCCGGGTTTCCCGCGCTTTTTTGCCGAGCTCAATCTGGGCCTGATTCTTACGGCCTTTGCCATCGTTGCGTTTAAAACCCCTAATCACTTTGCTTTTGGCGGCACCTCGGGCGTGTCGGTCATTCTGTCCACGCTGTTCCCGACCCTGCCCGTCGGCGTCTTTATGTGGATTATCAACGCGGTTCTCGTCGTTTTGGGCTTTATCTTTTTGGAGCGCAAGGCAATCCTGTGGAGCGTCTTCGCCTCGTTTGCGCTGTCCGCCTATGTTTCGTTTTTTGAGCTCTTTATTCCGACTGATGTTTCGATGACGGGCGATATGTGGCTCGACCTGTGCTTTGCCGTGATACTGCCGGCGCTCGGCAGCGCCATCGTCTTTGATATTGGCGCCTCGACGGGCGGCACGGACATCCTCGCCATGATCCTCAAGCGCCGTACGACGCTCGAGATTGGCCGTGCCCTGCTGCTGGTCGATATCGGCATCGTGACCATCGCGGCCTTTTTGTATGGCCCGCGTGTCGGTCTGTATTGCGTGCTCGGCCTGTTTGCCAAGACGCTTGTGGTCGACAAAGCCATTGAGAGCATCCATCTTCGTAAGGTCTGCACGGTCATTTGCTCCGAGCCCCTTAAGGTCGAGGAGTTTATCGTCAAGCATCTCAACCGTACGGCGACCATCAGTCGCGGCTACGGTGCCTTCTCGGGCAAGTGCGTGACGGTGATCATGAGCGTGCTGAGCCGTCGCGAGGCCGTGCAGCTGCGCCGTTATGCGCGCGAGGTCGATCCGGGTGCCTTTATCACGATCGTCGACAGCTCCGAGATTGTCGGCAAGGGCTTCCGCGGAACGAACTAGCACAGACGTATTCAACGAACCGCCTGCTGGCGCCGTGTATCTTGCAAATCGGTCATCTTTGAGTATTTGACCCCACATTGGGCAATAATGATGCTAAAGACAACGTTTGCGATCCAAGTGATTCGTTCAAGATGCGAAGGGATGATTCTATGTTCTGCTCGCAGTGTGGCGCCCCCATGGGCGATAACGACAAGTTCTGCGGCGTGTGTGGCGCTCCTAATGCCGGTGCCGCTGGCCCCGCTCCCCAGGGACAGCCTCAGCCCCAGCAGTTTGTTCCGCAACCGCCCGTGGCGAATGCGCCAAAGGGCTGTGTGGCTCAGGCGTTCCAAGATATGACTAAGACTCCGGGCGTGCTTCAGCGTGTATGCCAAATCGCGTTTTTGCCGGCGCTGATTTGCGTTGTGTCGGTGCTCGTGCTGTTTATTCCCGTTATTGGCGGCATTGCGGCTGCCATCGGCTTTTTGGCAGCTTGCATTGCGAGTGTGTGCGGTTCCGGCTTTGGTATCGAGTGGGGCGTGATCTGTCGCTCAAGGTCGATGACGGCATGGACCGTCCGCTGATGCGTTCCACGTCGTTTGGTCTCGGAGTCTTTTCGAGCGTTATTTCGGTCGTGCTCGAGGTTATCGCTGCCATTCCCGTTATCGGTGTAGTGCTTTCGCTGGCGGAGGGCGCGGTAATTGGCGCCGCAGGCTCGTATTCGTATTACGGCTCTTATGCGCTCGAAGCTGCGCTGTTTGGCTCGCTTGGCCTGCTTGTCCTGGCGCTAATTGCCTCGGCGATTCTGGGTGTCTTCTTTAAGATGTTCGCCGACATTGCCGTGATGCACTTTGCGGTGACCGGGCGCGTCGAGAGCGCGTTTTCGCTCGATAAGGTCTGGGCGGCCTTTAAGCACAACAAGACCAAGCTGTTCTGTGCTTCGTTCCTTCCCGAGTTTTTGACGGGCCTGGTTTCCAACGCCATTACGTGGATCTTGACAGCTGTCTTTGGTGCCATCGCCGGAATTGGCGCGTACGGCTATTACTATCGCCCCACGGGTATCGAGGCGATTGTTACCGCCGGTGGTGTCACGCTCGTATTGTTCCTGGTGCTGATTGCATTCGTCACGGTGTTCCTTACGGTCTTTGGCAAGATGCTCAAGCACCGTGCCGTTGGCTATTGGGCTGCACGTTATGCAAGCGAATGGGCCGATGAGGACAAGGACGACGTTTTGACCTGTCTCTTATACACATCTCCGAGCCCACGAGACCGGAGCCTATCTCG